>DATNDF010000438.1 GCA_035607015.1 Candidatus Angelobacter sp.
AATCGTCTTACGGAGACCAAAGCGTCCCGTCATCGGCGCGACTGGCAGGGTGCCGAGACGCGCGAAAGCCGAAGCGTTTCTCACCGAGTATGAAGGACCCCTCGGTATTTCCTTTGTGGCGAAATGAACTCCGAGCTCAGGACGGGCTGCCCCGGAATGACGCGCGGAGCTACCGAAAGCACACCACCGCAATCGCCAGCAGCGACAGCGTGATCGCGGTGGTCGCGAGTTGCGCGGACACCGCGGGCTGGCTGTGCCACTGCGCGATCTTTTCGGAGAGCGACAGCCGCGCGTCGTAGAACAGCGGCTCATGGCCATGCCTGACAAAGCTCGGGAATCTCTTCCAGAGCGACGGCATGACCAGCGCGTGAAAGAGGGAGGCCAGCACGACGAAGATCGCCGCTCCGGGGCTTCCAACGATGGCCTGATGCGAGCCGAACAGTTTCAGCATCAGCACGACGCCGGCATAGGTGGGCATGCCCAGGAACACGGCGCTGAGCAGAAAGCCTTCAAGGCGGTTCTTTTCAAGCATTTTCGTTTCGGGAACGGTGTTCATGATGGCGGCTTTCCAATTCACGGATGCCGCCACGCTAGAACAAAGTGGCCGCTAGCAGGCATGACGCGCATCACACGCCGTCTGCGTCATTCCGGGATGGTCCGGAAGGACCAGACCCGGAATCTCGAGATTCCGGGTTCGACCCTGCGGGTCGCCCCGGAATGACAGCCAAACTATTGCCGGTGCCTTAACGCGGCTGCCGCGGTTTCGGAGCGCATCCGCCACATCCTCAACCGAAGCAGCCGCAACTTGCCGGACAGGTCTCCCTGCCGGCAGATCGAAAATCAGCCGATGCTCGCTGCGCCGACCGCCAGCACCGACATGGTCAGCAGCGTCGTCACGAGCTGCAGCGAGGCCTTCGGCTGCACGCGCCAGCGCGCGATCTTCTCGGAAAAGGACAGGCTGGAATCGAAGAACAGCGGCTCGTAACCGTTCTTGAAGGCATTCGGGAATTTCGACCCGATCCATGGCGTCAGCATGGCGTAGACGAGCGAGGCGGCCACGGCGAAGAACACGGTGATCCCGCCCGCGCCGACGATCGCGTTCGTGCCCGAGACCTTCAGCAGCAGCACGGCCGTGGCGTAGATGGGAAGCCCCTGGAACAGGGCGGTGAGCACAAAACCTTCGAGCCGGTTTTGCGACGGCCTTTTCGAGTCCGAAATGGTGTTCATGGCGGCGGCTCCAGCGTGGGTCCGATTCGAGCCAAACCTAGAGGAGCGCGAGGGGGGTGCGACGTGATGTGTGTCACGTGTCAGCTACGTCATTCCGGGGCGATGCGAAGCATCGAACCCGGAATCTCGAGATTCCGGGTCTGGTCCTTTGGACCATCCCGGAATGACGACCGAAGTCATCCCGACCGCTTGTGGCTTGTATTCTGCACGAGATTGCCCTGCTCGGCCTGTTCGCGGGTATTGTGCTTCTCGTCGTCACGGTGACCCTTGGTGGTATCAAGGGGAACCGCGGGCGTGCTGCCGGGTCCCTTGTGACTCTGCGCATCCTCGGGAACGGGTTTGATGATCTTCTTGCGCGGCTTGGTCATTGGTCGTCTCCGCTGCTCAGAGAGCCAACGCGACATCCGCAGGCGTCGTTCCCGGATCGAAACGGCGTGAACATTTGCGTGGTTCGCGCCGCCGCGCCAAAAATCTGATTTCGCGAAATCCTCCAATATGTTCGCCGCGTGCAAGCCCTCGGCGCAAAAATATTTCTCTTCCGTTTTTCGGAAATGTATGATTTTCTCCCCGCATCCCGCCCGATAAGAGGGGCGTTGCGCACGTCACGAACGTTGCGGTGGGATGCGGTGGACGCGGGTGACGGCGAGAGACGACGCCTGAACGCGCGGACGGCGAAGTCGTGTGGTCCTGGCGCCCCGATGCTGGCGTCAAGTTGGCGACGATGCTAGCGCATCGCGCCGATGAAGGTGGCAAGAAAGCCCGGTCACCTGGGAGAGCGCGAAGTAAGTCGTAAACCACTGCGCAGGGAAAGCCGGCGTTGCTCCGGTTCACCTGTGGTCCTACCCCCGTGCTTTTTTGTTGCACGGGGCCCACGGGTGCGATCGGCACCCGGCTTTCCTGCGCCCTCCTTTCGAGGGTGACGTTCGCAAGACCCGGACGCAGATCGCGCCGCGGGACTGCAAAGCTGTGCGTCTCTCCATTGTGCCGCATGTGGCGCTATGGATTGCTTCGTCGCTTCGCTCCTCGCAATGACGACAAGTTGCTGTTTGAAAATCGAATCAGAAACGAGACGGGTGACGACGCGTGGCTCACCCCCGCTCACATCTTCCCCTGCGCGTCCTGCGGCTGGCCGTGCCGCTGCTGCTCCCGTTCCCGCTTGTTGGCGACGTGGCGGCCGTAGAGACAGCCGGCGGCGGCACCGAGCACGCCGTGATGACCGGCAAAATGTCCGGCAGCGCCGCCGACGATGGCGCCCTTGATGCAGCCCTTGGCGTCGGCGGCGGTGGACGCCAGCGCCAGCGCGGCGATAGCGAACGCAGCGAATACGGTTCTCATGAACATGTCTCCGGGTGGATGGCTGCAGCTTCAACCGCAACCAGCGGCCCAGGTTCCGGCAACGGCGCGCGCCCGGAGCGGCATGAGACCAGGCGCGGCGGTCGCCCGTGACAGGCCGTCAAGCTGTCTTTTCGGCGAAAAACACCAGTGGTTGTATTGACGCGATGATTGGCATTTGCACAA
>DATNDF010000439.1 GCA_035607015.1 Candidatus Angelobacter sp.
CTCTTCGCGGTTTCGCCTGCCGGGACCGTAACGAGCACCGGCTCGAAGCCGGATGCCTCCAGCGACTGCACCGCCTCCCGGCCATAATGTGCCGCCACATTGCGGTCGGCGATCACGGCGCAACGCGGACCGAAATACAGCCTCTTGCATTCGTGTCCCAGGCGTGGGAGCAGGTCGCCTCCAATCGAGATCGTGTAACTCCTCACGCCGAGTGGCACTTTGATCACATACATCAGCGCAGGATAAAGTTTGCGCGCGGCATGTCAAAGGTTTGACGCCCGGTTGAGGATGGGCGACCTGATTGCGCTGGCCCGGGAAGGCTCCGGAGCAATCCCGGCGAAACCGCGCTCACGCGAATTTCGTGCAGCCTTGCAAAGCGATTGTCCAATGGTTCAAATGAACTGTGTGGACATACGAATGACTCTTGGAGCATTGACAGCGGTGCTGCTGGTCGGCGGCCTGGTTTCCTGCGGCCGAAACAATTCCACCCGGGCGCCGTCCGCCGGGGCGGACGACTCGCAGACCGCCACACAGATTTTTGCAGTCAAAGGAGTGGTAAAAGAACTGCAGGCGGACGGACGGATGATCGTCATCAAGCACGAGAACATCCCCGATTACATGCCGGCGATGACCATGCCGTTCGAAACAAGGGACACCAACGAACTGGCCGGACTGAAACCAGGCGACCAGGTGTCGTTCCGCCTGCTGGTCACGCAAAAGGACAGCTGGGTCGATCAGATCACGAAGACGGGATCGACAAACATCACCGAACCGCCGACGGAGACGTTCCGTCGCGTGCGCCTGGTGGAGCCGTTGAACGTGGGCGACGCTATGCCGGATTATCCATTCACGAATGAACTGGGCGCGGCGATCCGCCTCTCCGATTTCAAGGGACAGGCCCTCGCGTTCACCTTTATCTACACGCGTTGTCCGTTGCCGAATTTCTGCCCGCGAATGTCGGACAACTTTTCCGAGGCGGCCCGGAAACTCGCTGCGATGCCCGGCGCGCCCCAAAACTGGCATTTGCTTTCCATTTCCTTCGATCCCGGGTATGACCGGCCGGAGGTGTTGAAAAACTACGCCCGACGTTATCAACCCGACACGAATCATTGGGATTTTGCCACCGGGGCATTGATTGATATTGACGCGATCACCGAACAGTTCGGGTTGATGTTTCCCCGTGAAGGCGGGGGCTTTGTTTTCAATCACAATCTACGAACGGTGGTGGTGGACGCGCGCGGCAAGGTGCAGAAAGTTTTCACCGGCAACCAGTGGAAGGTGGATGAATTGGTGGAGGAAATGGTCAAGGCGGCGGCGGCAAAGTGACAGGCAGCCGTTGGACCAAGAATGTGCTCAGTGCGCTTCCAAGGCGAACCACGCGGGAGTTGTGGCGGCCCAGTGGGCGCGATATTCCCGGCAGCACGACGACGTATTCACTTTTCGTCTCCCTGAGTGCCGGCATCGTCGTGGCTGGCTTCGTGGCATTGGCTGACGCCGAAACAAAGCACGCCCATAGGCCCAAAGGTGGTTCGTGCCGGACGAGAAAACAGCCGTTCGCATCGCGGTCGGGGTTTGGATTCCAATTTATGGCGAGAAACAAATCGAAAAGGGAAAGCCCCATCACGCATTTCTAACCAACGGGATTTGGACGGTCGAAGGTTCGCTTCCAAAAAAATATGATCGGCGGTGTCGCCGTTGCGGAAATCGCGAAATCCAACGCACGGGTTCTACGAATCAGCCACGGCAAATGAGAGACAATGGACGATCCTTCAGCCCATGTCCCGGTTACACTCCCGTCATTTGAAATGTGGAGTCCTACCCGGTTGCGGCCCCGGCCGCCTTGTAAGACTCGATTGCCTCGATCCGGTAACGCTTCTTGGAGCCTTCCAGTTCGAACTCCACTTCCTCCCCGACTTTGCGGTTGAGCAGTGATTGCGCGATGGGGGTCAGATACGTGACGATGCCCTTTTCCGGCTCGGAATCCCACGCGCCAAGAATTGTGAAAGTTTCGGTGTGTTGCGCGCCCGATTCCGTCACCCGCACGCGCGTGCCGATGCTGACGGCTTCCGTGGAGGCGGCCGAAAAATCCGTGCCCCGGGCGCGGACCAACTGCGACTCCAACTCCCCCTTGCGGCGCATGAGCAGCTTTTGCATCTCCTTGGCCGATTTGTATTCGTGGTTCTCACGCAGGTCACCGTAGCTGCGTGCCAGCGCGATTTCCTTCGAGTTCGCCGGGATTTTCTTGTGCACCAGTTCATCGTATTCGGTCTTGCGCCGTTCCAGGCTTTCCCAGGAGACGATGAGCGCCGTGTCCTGCTTGGTCTGCTCGCCGGAAATGAGCACCTGTGCCGCCGGGTAGCTCTTCACGATGCGCGCCAGCAGCGAGCGTTTGTCCATGTCATCGAAGCACGGAGAGAGCTGAAGCGCACGGGTGAGGTCCTTGATGACTTCCAGATCGGCGGACTCTATCAATTCCACGATCAACTCCTGGTCATCGAGAATGTAGTCGCGCAGTTTGTTGGATTTTTTCTCGTTGAACTGGTCGCGCTCCATGGCCGTGAGCATGGCGCGGAAAACTTCGGGACCGAGAATGTCGGCAAACGCGTCGGAGCGTTCCTTGGCCAGCCAGAGCAACAACTCGCTGCTGGCCATGTGCTGGCTGATGAGACGGGCAAGGGTGGCCTTGAGCAGTTCCAGCCTGCCTTCGTGGATGAGGAGATGCGCGAACTCCGCGCCCAGTTTGGAAGAAACAGCGTTGATGATGGCGAGCAACGCGTCCGGCCAGTGCTCCGGACTTGACTCTTTGAAAGACTGCAGCGCCTGTTTGTGCTTGGCCGCCGGCATCTGGTCGAGCAATTGGCCGAGCTTCAGATTCTGCGACCAGATCGCGGCCGGGGCCAGATCACCTTCCCCGGCAGGAACGCCGGCCGCCGAGCGAAGGTCGTCGCGGACGAAGATGGCTTCCAGCGCCAGCGACGGCTGCGTGCGCTGATGACTGGCAATTTCCGAGTTCAACATGTTGACCGCCTCGGTAACCGCGGCGGGTTTGTCGCTCAGGTCGGACAGGTTTTTCAACAATTCGTTCGCGACACTGAGGCGTGCCTTGAGGCCTTTCGCGGCGCGAAAATCCCCGAGCAGTCGCTCCTGCAGAGAGATCTCCTTCGCTTGATACGTGATCGGGTCGGTCTTTTTCGCGGGCACCAGAAAATGGCCGTCCTTCTTCAATTCGTGTTTGGCCACCTCCCACCATTTCTTCCAGTCGTCCGCGATGATGTCCGGCACAAGCACCTGCTGGATCTGCTCCAGCGTTGCCCGGCCGCCGAAGCTCTGGAGCACGAGCTTGATGAGGTCGAGATGATGCAGGGCCGCCATCTGGCGCAACGATTGGATGTCCGATGCCTTGCGCGCCAGGATGTGGTCGCTGGG
>DATNDF010000440.1 GCA_035607015.1 Candidatus Angelobacter sp.
ATCCAAATCCGGTGATGTCGGTAAGGGCGTGAACGGGAAGAGCGCCGCCAGGCGTCGTGCGTCGTGCGTCGTCCGCCGGACCGCCGAGGGCGGTCGTCCTTCCATATGTGTTGATGAGGGCTTCCGCCGCGATCTTATTTAGGGTCGTCATTGATTTGACCGCAGCATCAATCCACGCCTGCTGGGCAACGCCCTTCTTGATCGCCGTCGAGATCACTCCGGTTCCCAGAGCTTTAGTCAGGATGAGCCGGTCGCCGGGTTGTGCGCCGCCATTCTTC
The DNA here is from genome assembly GCA_035607015.1 of Candidatus Angelobacter sp. Taxonomy (NCBI): domain Bacteria; kingdom Pseudomonadati; phylum Acidobacteriota; class Terriglobia; genus Candidatus Angelobacter; species Candidatus Angelobacter sp. The sequence goes on from DATNDF010000440.1 coordinate 279, forward strand.
AATACTCTTTTCGTATTGATCAGGCCGGTGACGGAGTAGCCGAACTTTGTCTCGTCATCGCGAATGCTGTGGCCACCGATGATGGTGCAGCCAGCCTCGATCATTTTTGACAATCCGCCGGCGAGAATGCGTTCGAGGACATCGAGATCACCCTTCTCAGGAAAGCAAACCATTGCGAGCGCGGTGAGTGGGCGACCGCCCATCGCGTAAACGTCGCTGAGGGAATTTGTGGCGGCGATCTGTCCGAAGGTGTAAGGATCATCAACAATTGGCGTGAAGAAGTCTACGGTCTGAACCAGCGCGGAGTCGGGCCCGAGTTGATACACTCCGGCGTCGTCGGCGTGATCGAAGCCGACCAGGACATTCGGATCATCTTGCCGGGCTAATTTCCCAAGCACCTTGTCCAGCGCCGCCGGACTCAGCTTGGACGCTCAACCCGCAGCTTTGACCGTCTCCGTCAGGCGCACGGTCTTGGTTTCAGACATGCTGAGATTGTAAAGAAAAAGGTGGTTTCAGGCGTTGCGGCCTGGGACGGGAAGAATGCAAGATTGATTCCGGCTTCTACTTTGCGGTGATGGCGATGATCTGCAAATCCGGCTGGCCCTGGTTCCACTGGTCGCTTACATGTTCGAAGGTAAGCCGGAAGCTTTGACTCTGGCCCGCGGCAAGCGGAGCGACGGAGAGGTTTGCGGTATCGGGATACGGGCCGCTGGTCCGCAAGATTTTGATCGGAACTTCCTCGACCTGGGCGATCTGACCGTAGGGATCTTTGAATGTAACGCGCACCGTTGCGCCGGTGACGGTCTTGTTACCAGTGTTGCTGAGACTCCCATCCACGTAGGTGACGGTCGCGCCAACGAAGTTCTGCGCCTGGCTGAGTTTGACGTCGGAGAATTTCAGGTCGGCAGCATACGGCGGAGGCGCGGCAACGGCCTTGGGCTTTGGGCGAAGGACCACGGCTGCAATCACGGCCAACACCATGACGGCCGCAATCGCGATCAGGATTGTGCGCCTACTGTTGTCGCGCTCGGCGACTGTCGGTGTTGGTTGCAGCAGTCCGCCCATGCAGCACGATTATATTCTTCAAACCTGAACGAAACGAGAAAGGCTATGCGGAAAAGGTTACGGTCCTGGAATTTGGGGTTCGGATGAAAGCAACGATAAAGAGGACGCCGAGCAGCGCATCAATGCCGGCAAAGACCAGGTCGGACGGGTGAATACGCGATTGCAGGTAGAGCACCGCGAGCGAAGCGGCATAGATGAATTTTTCGAGCACCGAAGGAACCATCATGGGGCGCAACCGGACCGGGTTGTGTGCAATGACGAAGAAGGCAATCTGCCACGCCAACCCAACGCCCACGAAACCGTAATAGAAGCCGGGATGAGTGATCGGTGGCGGGTCCTTGCGTCCGATGACATCGAACATGAAATAAAGCGGGGTCAGGACGAGGACGCCCCAGATCCCCGCAATCAAAAACACGATTCGTGCGAACCGCACTTACTCGCCTCCGACGGTGAGCCCGTCAATGCGGAGCGTGGGCGCCGCGACCGAGCCGCGGAATTCGAGATCGGTGGCAATTTCCGAGATGTTAATGAACATCTCTTTCAGGTTGCCGGCGACGGTGATCTCCTCGACCGGATAGGTCAACTCGCCGTTTGAAATCCACAGGCCGGACGCGCCGCGCGAGTAGTCGCCGGTCACGAGGTTCACGCCCATGCCCAGGAACTCCGTGACGTACAAGCCTTCTTTTACGTCGGCAATCAGTTCTTGTGGTGTTCGCGAGCCGGGCTGCAGGAAATAATTGCCGGGCCCGATGCCGGGCGTTCCGGCCAGTCCGCGCGAGGCGTTGCCAGTGGTCTTCAGGTTCAGTTTCTTCGCGGTGTAAGTGTTCAGCAGATAGGACGCCAGCACACCCCGATCGATGACCACAGTTCGTCGCGTCGGAATGCCTTCGCCATCGAACGGGCTGGTGCCGAAACCGCCGACCATGGTGCCGTCATCAATGACGGTGACGTTATCGGCTGCGATTTTCTGTCCCAACTTTCCCGCGAGAAACGAGGCGCCGCGATAAACCGAATCGCCATTCACGCCCTCGAAGATGTGCTCGAGGATCGAGGTCGCGACCAGGGGATCAAAGATGATTGGTACCTGTTGCGTCTTGACTTTGCGGGCGCCGAGCCGGCGGAGGGTACGTTGCGCAGCGATCTTGCCCACGTGTTCGGGAGACTCAAGCTTTCCCAGACTGCGCGCGACGGAAAACCAGTAGTCGCGCTGCATTGCGCCGTTCTCATCTTGCGCAATCGGGACCGCCGCAACCGAGCAATAGGACCGGCGATATTCGCCAAGGAACCCGAGCGAGTTTGCGAGGATTTTGTGTCCGGTGGCTGCGTCGAACGATCCGCCGTCCGAGTTCTTGATTCGCGGGTCGGAGTCGAGTGCAGCTTTTTCCGCGCGGCGAGCGTAGGCGATGCGCTCCTGTCCCGGAAGAGAGTAAACGTCGGAAGAGTACAGATCGAGGTCGCCGGGGATCACTCCCAATTGATTCTGCTCGGGAATTCCCGCGAACGGATCTTCGGAGGTGATTTTCGCGAGCTCGAGCGCCGAGCTCAGCATGCGATCAAGCCCTGCACGGGAGAAGTCGCTCGAATGCGTGCTGGCAGAACGCTTGCCAAAGAACACGCGTATGCCAATGGCTTTCGATCCGGATTCCTTCAGAGTTTCAACCTGGCCGAGACGGACGAGGGTAGAGAACTCGTCGCCTTCGCGAATGACGCATTCGGCTGCGCTTGCACCGTGCTGCATCGCGCGGCGGACAATGTCCTGGGCAAGGGATTTCAGGTCGGTTTCGGTCTGGGGTTCGAGAGTAGTTTCAGGCATAAGAAAAACGTCGTTGGTCGTTCGTCCTTGGTTGTTGGCAAAACACGAATCAATTCACCACAGAGGCACAGAGACACAGAGAAAAACAAAAGAAAAAAGAAAGTTGAAAAACCAGTTGGTGGCCGGTCCGATGTTTTCATCGAATTCCGCCGATTTGTTCTGCGCCTTTGTGCCTCGGTGTCTCTGTGGTGAACTCACACTCTTACTGCATGAAGCCGCCGGGATCTTTGCGTGCGGTGCCGCCAACCGTCAGCCGATCCAGTTTGGTTGTGGGCATACCGACCCCAACCGGCACGGCCTGGCCGTCTTTGCCGCAGGTTCCGATGCCTTCATCCAGCTTCAGATCGTTGCCCACCATAGAAACGCGCGTGAGCGCATTCGGGCCGTTCCCGATCAATGTTGCACCACGAATCGGAGCTGTCACATGGCCGTCTTCGATCAAGTAGGCTTCCGACGCGGAGAAGACAAACTTGCCGTTGGTGATGTCCACCTGGCCGCCACCGAAATTCACGGCGTAAATACCGCGTTTCACCGAACGAAGGATGTCTTCAGGGTCGTCGTCGCCGGCCAGCATGTAGGTGTTCGTCATTCGCGGCATGGGAATGTGCTCATAACTTTCGCGGCGACCGTTGCCGGTATTAGCCATACCCATGAGTTTTGCTGACAATTTGTCGCTCAGGTATCCCTTGAGAATCCCCTTTTCAATGAGGACATTTTCCTGCGTGGGGTTTCCCTCATCGTCCACATTAAGCGAGCCGCGACGCCACGGCATTGTGCCGTTGTCCACCACGGTCACTTTCTCGCTGGCGACACTCTTGCCGATCAGTCCTGAAAATGCGGATGTCTGTTTGCGATTGAAGTCCGCTTCAAGCCCGTGGCCAACGGCCTCATGCAGCAGCACGCCCGGCCAACCTGGACCGAGCACGACTTCCATTTCGCCCGCTGGGGCTTCTCGGGCATCGAGCTGCAGCACTGCCTGACGGCCTGCTTCCCTGGCGAAATACTCCGGAGTTTTTTCGCCGAAGAAGAAATCCAGTGC
>DATNDF010000441.1 GCA_035607015.1 Candidatus Angelobacter sp.
TACTACGACTTTGCCAGCGGACAATCGGTGCCCATGCCGGGCCGGGCGCGGCTGTGCCCTTATTACTTCGTCATCGGCGACGGCGACCCGGCGCGGCCGCAACTCGGCGGCGTGCTGGCGACCATCTGCCCGGCCGACAAGAAAATCATCCACGGGATGCGCGACGCGGTCCTCGCGCCGTGTTCCACATGACCCTGCCCGAATACATCGTATTCGCCCTCAGCTCGTTGTTTGTGATTGTGGATCCGATCGCAACGGTGCCGGCATTTCTGGCGATGACCCCGGCGGACACGCCGGAGCAGCGCATCCGCATGGCGCGGCTCGCGTGTCTGGTCATGGCCGGAGTCCTTCTCGCTTTCGCCCTGATGGGCCGCGCCATCTTTCACTTCCTCGGCATCACCATTCCGTCGTTTCAAATGGCCGGCAGCGTGATCCTGCTGCTCATCGCCCTCGACATGCTCCGCGCCCAACGGTCGCGCGTGCAGGAAACGCCGGAGGAAACCTTCGCAGGCGCCGAGAAAGAGGACATCGCCGTGACGCCGCTGGCCGTGCCGATGCTGGCCGGCCCCGGCGCAATCTCCACGGTCATCCTGCTTCATGGCCGGGCCGCAGAGGACTGGTCGAAACAGATTTCGCTGCTCGGCTGCATCGTGGCGGTGGCCCTGGTCACTTACCTCATTCTTGCCCTGTCAGCGCGCGGCGCGAAATGGCTCAGCCCGATCGCGCTGCGGCTTACGACCCGCGTCATGGGGCTGTTGCTGGCAGCCATCGCCATGCAATTCTTCATCAACGCGCTGAAAGAACTGGGGCTGATCAAATCTTGAATCGTCCGCGCTATCGGCGCCCGTCGTACCAAAGCGTGCAGGCCGCCCGGTCCTTGAGGTTTTCTCCCCGATGGCGCAATGTCCGCAGCATCATGGCCAAATGCTCCCGCACGGAATAAAGATGCACTTTTCGCGCCGAGGTCACCAGCGGATGCCGGTGCAGTATGACCAGATCTTTTCCGCGTTCGCGCGCAAGCTTTTTCAGCCGCTCGCTGAAATCGAGTTCTTCCGCGGCAAAAAGTTTCTCGCTGAACCCTCCCAGTTCGCGGAAAATCTTTGCCTCGCAAAAAACAAACGAGCCGGCCGCCCACCGCTTCACGCGGCTGATGATATTCCATGCCCGCGTCACGAAGGGCGCCCAGCCGACTGCCCGGTCCATCCGCACAGTCGCGCCTCCGCCCAGACACCGGCCGCTCTGGATGATGGCCGCCAGGTCCGCGAACAATTCGCGGCTCGGGTACGAATCGGCATCCACAAACACGAGCCAGTCGCCCGTGGCCACTGACGCGCCCCGGTTCCGCGCCCGCGAAATCTGGTTCACCGGCTCGAACACGACCGCGGCTCCCGCGGCGCGGGCCATCTCCGCGGTGCCGTCGGTCGAGTTGTTGTCGCACACAATCAGTTCGCTGTCCCACCCGGGCGCGGTAAAGGAATTCGTTGCCGCCTTGATCCCGCTGAGCGAGCGAGCGATGAACTTCTCCTCGTTAAAGGCGGGAACAATGACCGATATTTTCACGATGTCCTTGAGTTTGACCGCCGCGACCGCCGCGGGTCACGCCATTTCTTGAATACATCCCGCCGAACGGGTGTCGCAAAAATACCTTTTGAACAATGCGCAAAATTGAACAAGACTTCCCGCGTCTCAATCAAAACCCGAGACATCGAAAGCTGACTTATGCCTGACGCAACAACCTCTCCGAACCCCATCAAACGCCGTTCGTGGCCCCGTAAACTCGCGTTGGCCGGCGGCGGCCTGGTCATCCTCTTGATCATCCTCTATTTCGTCGCCACCAGCGCGGCGTTTCTCAAAGGCGTCATCCTGCCGCGGGTCAGCAAGGCGCTGAACGCGGAAATCACCGTCGGCGACGCTTCGATCAGCCCGTTTTCGCAGGTCGTCCTGCGTCAGCTCACCGTCAAGACCACCGGCACCGAGCCGCTGCTCCAGGCCAATGAAGTGCGCCTGCGCTACAGTCTGTGGAGCATCATCGGCGGCAAGATCAAGGTGGATGAAATCACCCTCGACACCCCGAAAATCCAAATTGTGCAGAATGCCGATGGCACCGGCAATCTCGACCCTTTGCTTAAAAGGGGGGCCGCACCGGCGGCAACTCCCGCAGCCGGGCCGTCCAAACCGCTGCAGCTTGACGTGAAAAACGTCACGCTCAAGAACGTGAACCTGCGCGCGGTGCAAATCTCCAAAGACGGCGGGCGGCAGACGATCGAACTATCCGACATCAACATCGGTCTCGACCAGTTGAAGAACGGCGCGTCGGGCAAACTGACGCTGGCCGCGGGGATGAAAATGGACCGTACAGCGACCAATGCCCACGACGTGCTGCAAGCGAAAGGCTCCGGAGCGATTGATTTCACGCTCGGCCCGGACCTCATCCCACAGATTGTCAGGGGCAAGGTCACGCACGAAATCGTCAGGGGCGATGGCGCCTTCAGCAGCTTCGCCGGCGAGCGCAGCGAACTGGATTGCGATCTGACGCCCGCCGACGTGAAAAACTTTTCGATCAATTTCTTCAAGGCCGACAAGCCGCTGGGCGCCCTGCGCATCACCGGGCCGCTCGACCTGCAAAAACTCGAGGGGCATTTGACGCTCCAGGTGAACTCGATTGACCGACAGGTGCTCAATCTCGTCGGCGCGGCGCGCGGCTGGGATTTCGGTAATTCGACATTGAACGCGACCAACCTCATTGACATCACTCAGAAAGGCACGGTCATCGCCGCGAACGGGAAACTGGCCGGCCGGCAATTTGGCATCCAGCAGGGCAATCAGTCCACTCCGCCGCTCGATCTGGATTTCGTTTACCAGGTCACGGTCAATGTGAATGACAAGACCGCGCTCTTGCAAAGACTCGACCTGGCGGTCAAGCAGGGCCAGAACGATCTGGCCCGCACGACGCTGGACCGGCCCATGAGCCTGACCTGGGGCACCGGCCAGCCGGGCTTCAAGGAATCCTCGCTGCGACTGACCGTCAACAAACTGAACCTGGCCGACTGGCAGTTGTTCCTGGGCAATCTTCCGGTCAGCGGCAAGGCTGACGCCGGACTGGACCTGGTGGCGCAACAGGACGGCAGGCAGTTGAAGGTGGATTTGACGGCGAACTTGCAGGAGTTGAGCGCGCAATTCGGCTCCAACAAGGTCGAGCGCGCCGGTGTCCAGCTCCAGGTTGGCGCTCAACTCACCGATTTCAAGCGCGTCACCGTGGACAAGTATTCGCTCGTCGTCAGTCAGTCGGCCCAGTCGCTGGTCACCGCGACCGGCTCGGCCAGCTATGCGCTCGACAGTGGCGATCTCAGCGCGCAGGCGACGCTCGATGCGTCACTGCCCGGCCTGCTCAAGGTCGCCGCCGTGCCCCGGTTCAGCGCCTCCGCAGGCACGATCAAGCTGACCGCGCTCGCGTCGCGGAAGGGCCGGGAAACCGGTGCGTCGGGTAATCTCGTCTTGAGCGATCTCACCGGACGCTACGGCGATTATCAGTTTCAAAATTTTCAAACCACGGCCGACTTCGACGTCGGCCTGAAGGATCAGTCGGCGCAGATCCGCCGCGCGGCCGTCACTCTGAAAGAGGGCTTCGATTCTGGCGGCAGCTTCGACGTCACGGGCAAATACGATCTTGGCAAAAACAGCGGCGCGTTCACTTTCAACGTGGTGGACTTGAACCAAAACACCTTCCGGTTGTTTCTCGGGCCGGCGCTGGCGCCGAACAAACTGGTCTCCGTTTCACTCAACGCAAAGGGCACCGCGAATTACGATGCCGAGGGGGAATCCTCGGTCCAGGCGGAACTGAAACTTGCGAACCTCGTCGTCGAAGACCCCCAAAGCAAGCTTCCGAAGACCCCGCTGGAGGCCGGTGTGAAACTCGACGGTTCAATGCGGCAACAATTAATCAACCTGAAGCAGTTGTTGCTGACGCTCACGCCCACCGACCGCGCGAAGAACGAGCTTCTGCTCTCCGGCAAGCTGGACTTCGCCAAAACCAACGCCGCGCCGGCCGAGTTGACGTTGCGGGCCGAATCCCTCGATGTGACACCCTACTACGATCTGTTCGCGGGGAACACAAACACGTCCACTGCGCAACCTTCAACCAGGCCGGCGCCCGCGGGCGCTCCGGCCGCGCCGCGGACCGAGCCGGAGCCGATTGCGCTGCCACTGCAACAAGCGAGCTTCGACGCGAAGATTGACCGCCTCTATCTGCGGGACATCGCCGTGTCGAATCTCGTCGCCAACGCAAAAATCAACGGCAGCCAGGTCGCGCTGAAACCCTTTCAACTCACCCTCAACGGCGCGCCCGTCAGCGCCAGCGTCAGCGCGGATGTCGGCGTTCCCGGCTGGACCTATGATTTGACCGCATCTCTCGACCGGGTTCCTGTGGACCCGTTCGTGAACAGCTTCATGCCCGCCTCGCGTGACCAATACCACGGCTTCATCCTTACCAGCGCGCAAATCAAGGGCGCGGGTATCACGGACGCGAGCCTCCAGAAAAACCTGAGCGGTCAGTTGAGCCTCAGCCTGACCAACGCGACCATTCAACTGGTCAAGGGCAAGCCGCCGAAAAATGTGTTCGGCCGCCTCCTTTGGTACACACTGGAAGGCATCGGCACGTTTCTTCGTGTGAATGAGATCGCCAGCTCGCCGTTGAATGCGATTTCCGCGCAAGCCACGATCGGCGATGGAAAAATCAATCTTTCCCACGTCGGCCTGCAAAGCTCGGCATTCGAGGCACACACGCAGGGCGTCATTCCCATGCAGGTGCCGCTCACCAACTCACCGCTGAATCTTCCCCTGGAGTTTTCGCTCAGCCGGTCCCTCGCTCAGAAGACCGGGATGATGCCAGCGAACACACCTCCCGACGCGGCCTACGCGGCGCTGCCGACATTTGTCGTCGTGAAAGGAACCATCGGCGAACCAAAAAGCGATTACAAGGAACTGGCCATTGGCGGAGTCCTTCTCAAATCCGGCGTCGGTGTGGCCGAAAAGCTTGGCGTCAATGTCGGCAAAGATACGGGCGGACTTCTCAAAGGGGTCGGCAACCTCCTCACGGGCCAAAAGCCCGCGCCTGCAGATGATACTACGAAGACCAATCCGCCACCGCCAAAATTCAACCCTTTCAACCTGCTCAAAAAGAAGTAGGCGGACGAAAAGCCACTCTCGCCAAATTCCTGCATCGACGCCGGCCACTTGACTCTTGGTGGCTCCGCGCCTTTGTGGTTCAATCGCATCAATGCAAGCCGTGCTGAACTACCTTCGCGACAACGAATCCCTCTTCGTCCGCGAACTGTGCGAATATCTCAGACTTCCGAGCGTGTCGGCGCAGACCGCTCACCGCAAAGACATGGACGCCGCGGCCTGCTGGCTCGTTGAACATTGCCGGTCCATCGGCTTGAAAGCGCGGCTTTGTCCGACGAGCGGCAACCCGGTTGTGGTCGCGGAAACACCGCGCGCGGAATCATCCCGCAAACTGCACTACCTTGTTTATGGCCATTACGATGTTCAGCCCGCCGAGCCGTTCGAGTTGTGGAAGTCGCCGCCGTTCGAACCGCGCATCACAGGCCGCTCCCTCTTCGCCCGCGGCGCGTGCGACAACAAAGGCCAGCACTTCGCCCACCTCAAGGCGGTCGAGGCGTATCTGAAGACAAACACCGAGTTGCCATGTGACCTGACGTTCGTTGTCGAGGGCGAGGAGGAAGTCGGCAGCAAGAACCTCGCGCCGTTCCTCAAAAAGAATCGTGCCGACCTGCGGTGCGATGCCATCGTCATTTCGGACACCGGCATCCCGGACTTGAAACATCCGGCGCTGACCTACGCGCTCCGCGGCATCATTGCGCTCGAAGTCAAACTGATCGGTCCGTCACGCGATCTGCACTCGGGTATTTACGGCGGCACCGTGGACAATCCCGCCATGGCTCTCTGCCAGTTGCTCGCGAAACTCCGCGACGATAACGGTCGCATCTCCATTCCAGGCATTTATGACGATGTCGCGCCGCTATCGGCCTACGAGCGAAAACAACTGGCTCGCATTCCGTTCAACATGACGGCCTATCGGAAATCCCTGGATGTGCCGAAACTTTTTGGCGAGCGCGGGTTCACGCCGCAGGAGCAGCGATCCGCGCGTCCGACGCTGGAAATCAACGGGCTGACCAGCGGTTATCAGGGCGAAGGCAGCAAGACGATCATTCCCGCGTGGGCGAGCGCCAAACTCACGCTGCGCCTGGTCGCCAATCAAAAGCCGGAACGCGTCCGCAAGCTGGTCACGCAACACCTGAAACGACTTTGCCCGCCCACGGTGAGATTGGAAATTGAAGGCGGCCACGGCGGCGAACCGTATCTCGTTTCGCCCACCAGCCCGCTGGCCCAAGCGGGCTTGCGTGCTCTCAAAGCCGCCTTCGGTCACAAACCGGTCCTGTTGCGCGAAGGCGGCTCGATTCCCATCGTTAACGACTTCAAGAAAATCCTGGGCGCGGACGCGTTGATGCTCGGCCTTGCGCTGCCCGACGACAATCCCCACTCTCCCAACGAAAAATTCAGCCTTGATGCCTTTGCGAACGGAATGAGGATGAGCGCGCTGCTTTGGCAGGAATTACGCGGCAGAAAGTAGGCGGATTGTTTGTCATTTAGTGAATGCCGGACAACGGTCAGTTTCTATTGGCCTTCAGATTTCGTCTTCGGCACCTCAACACCGTACTCCCGCTCAAGAATTCTCTGGTAAAGCGCGTCCCTGACTTTTTGCAGACTTTCCAAGTCCCGCTTGGCTTGGAAATACGGCCGGTATCTCGCGACGTCTTCGGCATCTTTGACCTTGGCCTCTTGAACGACCTTGGCCATGGAATCCAGTTGCGCCTTTGCTGCAGCCGCCCTGGCTTCCAATCCTGCAAGAATACCTTCGATCCTTTCACTGACTTTTTTGTCAAAATCGTCCCGCATTGCCAAAGTGGATTTGAACTCGGGATTTGCAGGTCCGATGCTGTCCTTTAGTTTTGCGAGGGTCGCCTCCGTGGTCCACAGATCCTCAAGCAATTTGCCCAACTGTGGATCATAGTTCGCAGTAAGAATGACCTTGCGAAGCTTTTCGCTCCCTTGCGCTTTGATTTCTTTGAGCTGCTTCAGTAACTCGGACTGTCCCTTGTAATTCGACTCCACCTCGATGCTTGCCGCCTCGAGTCTTTGAACGGTTTCGGGATCAACGCTCCCTTCAAACCTTCCCGACGCGGCCAAACTCGAGATCCTCAAATCCCGGCGCAAGGCATCCACTCTCGCTTCTGCTTCGCGAGCCCGCTGATCCAAATCTTCGAATCTCTTCCTCATTTCGTTCAGGGCCTGATGTTCGAACGACTCAGCTTGTAACTTCGGATTATCTACGTTCAGCGCAGGAGCCTTTTTCTCCGCCGCTCGCGTGAACGTGAAGCAGCAGAGTGCGACGATTATCGCCGCCGACAACAGCAGCGCGATTCGCCCGGCGGGTTTGAATTGAGCAATCATAGTGACTCTCCTTTTGATTTCTGTTTTGTTGTTGATGACCGGCGCCAGGCTCGGACAAAACCCTGCGCCCGAAAAATCGTCGAGCAGTTTGATCAACGCGTTCCCATACGCGTGGCGCTCGTCAGCGGCCAGATGCGACATCACCATTGCGTCGCAAAGCAGTTCACGGTCAGCCCGCAATCTTCGCATGGCCAGCCACACGAGCGGATTGAACCAGTGCAATGATCTGGCAAAGATGATGACCCAGTTCAGCAGAATGTCGCCGCGCTTCACGTGCGCCAGCTCGTGCAGGAAAACCATCCGCAACTCGCGGTCGTCGAGTTTATGTAATGCCCCTTCGGGCAGGAGCAGGCGCGGCTGGCGAAACCCAAACAACGCCGGAGTGCCGAGGCTTGGCGTGATGACGATATTGATTTGCCGGCGGACTCCCATGACGCTTTTGCAATTCTCCAGCAACGACAGAAGCCTTTCGTCAGTCACCGGCAGTTCGGCGGCGATCCGGCGCGCGAATTTGCGATGCTGACACATGACCGTGAGCAGGCTGATCGTCAGACCGAGCAGCCAAAGAACTCGAACCGCGTTCCACCAGTCAATCTTCCGATCACCGGCAACGTTGATTACTGGCGGCACAGCGCCTTCTTCAGAAATAGCGGGAATCGGTGTCGCCGGCGCAGAGGAAGGCAGAACGGCTTTGCCCAGATTGAAAACGCTGAACGCACTTGCCGGAACGGCAGGCAACAGGAGGCGGATCAGAACCAAAACTCCCAGGGCATAACGCCAGCGCGGGGCAAGCCGTTTTCCGGCGGCAAGTTGGATCACCACGACCAGCGCGATCAGAACGCTCGCGTAAAGCGATGTTTGCCACGTCCACTCGAAGATCGGGCCGAGGAAATGACTGGGAGCGTTGAAGTTCATTTCTGTTTGCTGTTCAGAATGCGCCGTAGTTCTTCGATTTCCTGCCGCGAAAGTTTTTCCCGCTCGAGAAAGCACGCGAGGAAGGGCGCGACTTCGCCGTCGAAAAACCGGGAGAGAAACGAGCGGCTCGCGGCGTGGGTGTAATCTGCGGCATCGACCAGTGGACGGAAGTGATGTTCGCGCCCCTTCTTGTCGAAATCCAGCGCACCTTTGTGGACCAGTCGGCGCAGCAGCGTGTGAATGGTCTTGGGTTTCCAGTGCCGTTGCCGTTCCAGCGCTTCGACCACCTGATTGGCGGTGACCGGCGCTTTCTCCCACACGGCCTTCATCACGACCAGTTCGGCGTCGGAAATCTGTGGCAAGGCTTGATTGGCGCGATTTGTCTTCATAACGAATCCTACGGTTGTAGGATTTATCTCCTACACTTGTAGGAGCTGCAAGCGAAAAATTTGGCTCTTATGCGTTTACCTCAAACATTGGGATGTGATTGAGGATGCGCTGTGACTCGCGACTGAACCGTTGACTTCGGCCCCTTTCTTCTTAATCTCCTGGAAACCACTCCCAAACAATGAACTCGGCGGAAATTTTTGACAAACCGGAGAACCGCGTCCTTCTCGTAGTTTGCGCGCGCCGGCAGATTCGTAACATTGGCATCGGCGGATTGATTTGGGGGATACCAACTCCTTTCACGGAAACAACCCGCGCGTCTTCTTCGCCTCTTGCACGCGTTTGACTCCGAGACTTAGCGCCGCCAGGCGCATTGAGATCTTTTGCTTGCGACTCAGGTTGAGCGTTTGCGTGAACGCGCCTTCGAGAATACGAAAGAGTTTGTCCACCACTTCGCTCTCGGTCCAAAAGAAGCTTTGCAAATCCTGCACCCACTCGAAGTAGGAAACGATCACGCCACCCGCGTTGCACAGAATGTCAGGAATCACAAAGATGTCGCCGCGCTGATCAAGCATCACGTCGGCTTCGGGCGTCGTCGGACCGTTGGCCGCTTCAGCGAGAATACGGCATTGGATTTTGGCCGCGTTGGCTTCGGTGATCTGGCGTTCCATCGCCGCCGGAACCAGAATGTCGCACGGCGTCACGAGCAGTTGTTCGTTGGGAATCGGCTCGGCTTCCTCGAAACCGACCACCGTTTTTTTCTCCGTGTTATGGTGGTCGAGTTTCCAGAGATCGATTCCTTTCGGATTGTAGATGCCGCCGTTCACGTCGCTGATTGCAATGATCTTCACGCCGTATTTCGCGAGTGAAAATGCGGTGACTGAGCCGACGTTGCCGTAACCTTGCACGACGGCGGTAGTTTTGTTGGCGTCGAGACCGATCACGTCCATCGTTCGGTTGATGAGATAACTCACACCGCGGCCCGTGGCCTCGCGCCGGCCAACCGAACCGC
>DATNDF010000442.1 GCA_035607015.1 Candidatus Angelobacter sp.
TTCCATGCCCGTGTGGCACAGCCGCCCTCGGCTGTGCATGACAACCCATCAGACGATCCCCATGAAGCCGAAGTCACTGCGCGCACCAAAAGTAAAGATGTGGCACAGGCACTCTTGCCTGTGCAGAAACGTCGAAAACACGATCAACATCGGGTTGACGAACATGCACCGGACTCCCATACACGTGTAGCACAGCCGCCCTCGGCTGTGCGGAAGGGTTTAGAAGACAACAAATACGAGGCTGAAGAAACTGATCGATCTGCCCATGAAAAAACTCCTATTCATGAGTCTCAAACTCAACACTTGCCCTTCACCTTCTCAGCCCCAGAACACTCTCCCTGGTCCAAGCGAAAGCCTGATTCTGATCACAAATCAAAAGCCCAGCATTCCTCCGCGTCTCCGCGCCTCCGCGGTGAAAAAGAAGTTCCCGGCCTTTCCCTTGAAACCCTCCATGACATCGCCGACTCCTCCTCCCAATCCGAGCGCGCCGCCGACGAAGCCGAGCGCGAGCTCATGGAATGGAAAAAACTCAAATTCATGGATGGCCGCATCGGCGAGGAATTCGCCGCATTAATCGTCAACGTCATGAAGTTCGGCTTCTTTGTCGAGCTGACCGAACTCTTCATCGAAGGCCTTGTTCCCATCGACACCCTGGAAGACGACCTTTTCACCTTCCGCGAAAACACCCGCCAGATCATCGGCCAGCGCTCGGGCAAGACCTTCTCCATCGGCGACCACGTGCGCGTCCTCGCCGACCGCATCGACCACGTCCAGCGCAAGATCCAGTTCGCCCTGGTGCAGGAGAAAACAAAGCCGTCTCGCGCTCAGAAACGTCACAAAAAATCTCACCTGAAAATCCAACAACCTGTCACCGCTGATAACACTGATTAGACAGATTTACGCAGATCAGGACGAAATCACTTCGTGAATCAGATGCTCCACGGGTCGGCTTGACTGGAACGAGCGTGTCAACTGGGCCCGGTCTTGGTCCGAGTGATCGGCTCCACTGCCGGTGCGCGTGAGCACCTGGTAGTCGCACCAGGTGCTTCCGCGATTGCATATAGTTCCCTGAGTTTGAATTATTCATCCAGGTGTTCTTCGTCACCCGGAAAAGCTGCCACGGCTATACCGGAGCGCCCGTCCAGCAGTTCGTATTCGAATGCCAATTGGAAATGGCCATTGAAGGCGAACCTGCCGATGCTGACCGCTGTTACCGTTGAACCAAACAGCGGGTCACCCGTCTGGAGCACCGGAACCAGAGAAGCCTTCCCGGTGAGTTCCACGAAAATACCCTGATCGCCGTTTGCTTTGAGCGCGGAAAATGCGATGGCTCCGTGATTGTTCAGGGAAGGGTGTTCGATGTCGATGAAGGGGTTGTTGGCTGGATCGTTGCGGGCCGTGATGCCCCTGCCATTTCCGGAGAAGACCTCCAGCGTGATGCCGCCTGCACCGAAATCTGCGACTACCCCGCGATTGTTGATGACTGGATCGCCGAATTGAAAGAAATCGGGGTGATTGTTCGAGTCGACAACGTCGATCACACTTGCCGTTGCGGCGCCGTTTGTGCCGTCTCCATCTCTCTTTGGCTTTATCAGGAAAACCCCGGAGCTTCTGTCTTTCTGCACCCCCTCGAAGACGATTTTGCCTGAGGCATTGATCGCCACGGCTCCAAAAGTCTCGAAGTCTGAGGTCAAGGTATCGAGTACCGGCGTGATGCTTCCACCGTTGCCGGTGAAAATGACATTTGACCTGAACCCGCTTCGGAAAGCCTGGAAAGCGACTGTTCCGGAGGCATTAATGGAAGGTGTGCCAATACCGAAACCAGGAAAGCCCTGATCGGTGGAGTTCACAATTGTCTTTGTAACGAGCCCATCACTGGTAAAAATACCCGCGGCTCGTTGTCCCGTGCTCAGCGTTGCGCGGAAGGCGACTGTGCCTGCGTCATTGATGGCGACGTCGTCGGTGAAAAATGTGAAAGGGCTGTTGCCGGTGGAAGCAAGTGTTTTCGGATCGCGCCGTTCCCATTTGAAGAGCCTTTGCTCAGCTCCTTGCGTCGCGACGAAAGCGACCGAGCCTTCATTATTGATGGCTGGGAATTGCGATAAATCCGAAAAGCCCTGAGTGCTGTCGGCCACATTCTCGAATCTGATTTGAGTGTTTAGTGGGAGTTGGGCCGAGGCTTGCCCGGCACATAGACCGAGCAAAACCATCGCGAAACTGCGCGCGGCCCACGAGTTTTTCAGTATGTTCAGCATCACTTCTCCTTCTCTTGTTGCTTAGATCTGCATGAATCCGATTTCAAAAACCCTGGTGGTCGGCCCGAAAAAAGTAGTAGTCAGCGGAGTAAGGCGAGGTGGAATGTTGCTGTCCACCTCGCGGTTGGGTTGTGGAATGAAACCAAAGCAGATTATTTGCCTGCGCCTTCGGTTTGCGGGATGCCGGCGGCGAACCAGAGATTGCCGACGTTACGGATCAGCAGCACAGGCGTGTCGCAGTTAGCCGGCTGAGTGGGAGACAGGAAATCGTCGATCCTGAAGTCGCCGTCTGCGGCAAGCGGTACACCGGCCAGAGTGGTGTTATGAGCAGTCGCGGTTGCGGCCGGTCCGCAGAAGAGCGTAGCGTGAACGCTCTGGCCCGCGTTGGTTCCGATCCCATTGCCCGATGCCAGGAGCAAGCCGTGTCCATTGACCCGGATATGTCCGTCGGCGCCGATCGTGGCCTCGAGGTTGGCGATCCTCCACGGTGCACCTGGAGTCGCGCCCCGCACTACGTTGAGGTTGACCGTTCCATTGGCTGCCACGCCGGTAACAGTAATGACCCCGATGCCGCCTTTGAATTTCAACACCGGGAAGTTGTCAGAGGTGCCTTGCGCGGAGGCAACACCACTGATCGCGAGAGCAATGATGGTCACCATCAATCCACGGAGTACGTTGCGAACCGCGTTGCCGCTGAATCGTTGTGCGTTGTAATGCTTGGTCACTTTGTTTTCTCCTTATTTAATAGCGTTTGAAAAACCGGCTCGTACCACTTATCCAATCCAGTCCTCTTCATCAGACAGTGCGTTCTTCAGCATCTTTTTGAGGAGCTTGGGCAGTTCCTCAACCGACTGAAAGCTTGCCGTTCGCCCTGAAGCCACGTGCTCGATGCGTCCCGAAAGCTGGTCACCGCGATCCGCACCCGAATCCCGAAACTGGATTACGAAGGCGTTTGTATGTTGCCGGCCCTTCATCACGGTTCCACGTTAGGCTTCCCAAAACAGGAAGTCATAACGTAGTGGTCGTCTTGTGGTGGTGTTTTGGTGGTGTGAACGCCGGCGTGGAAGATCCCATCAAGGCCGTGTTTGCCAGGCATTCATGAGGAACAATAATTTGCGACCAGTTCTTTCCCGGAATCATCTGCATTGGGTAAGTCGGCCCACCGCTTTTTTCCGTATCGTGTCAATGTGAAGGACATCGCATTTGGGCAGTTTCGGCTCGACCTCAGCAACGAGTGCCTGTGGCAAGGCGCGCGCGCAATATCCCTGCGTCCAAAAGCGTTTGCGGTCCTGAAAATCCTGGTTGGGCATGCCGGACAACTGGTCAATAAACAGCAGGTGCTGGACT
>DATNDF010000443.1 GCA_035607015.1 Candidatus Angelobacter sp.
TGACGATGTCCGCGTCCTTCAAAAAATTCCTGCACCGGTGGCTCATCAATACTTTCGCCGTCATGGTCGCGGTCAAGACCGTTCCCGGTATCGAATGCAGCAGCATCGCGGCATTGTTCGGCGCGTCGCTGCTGCTGGGCATTCTCAATGTGCTCCTGCGGCCCTTGCTCTGGCTGCTTTCGCTGCCGCTGGTGATCCTTACGCTGGGACTGTTCACGCTCGTCATTAACGCGCTGCTGCTGTATTTCGTCGGCTCCCTGGGGAGATCGTTCGTCGTCGCCAATTTCTGGGCCGCCTTCTGGGGATCGCTCGTCATCAGCCTCGTCTCGCTGGCGCTCAACTCCATCACCGGCACCAGCACCCGCCGGATCGAGTTTCGCCGCGGGAAACCGCGCCCGGGCGGGAACGACGGCGACGGGCCGGTGATTGACGTCTGACTCAACGGCGCTGGTAGGCCGCGCGCAGCGTGGCCACGCCCTTCGCGAGAAAGTCCTTTTCAAAGTCGGTGATGAAGCCTCCCAGTTCCGCCGGCGTTTCCGTGAGCAGGAAGTTCGCGTGGGCGGCGAATGCCGCCGTCATCTGCGCGAAATAGTCTTCGTCGTCGGTGCGCAGGTAAACCGTGCCGCCCGGTGCCAGCGTCCGGTAAACCAGTCCGGCAAAGCGCTCGTTGACGAGCCGGTGTTTGCGATGCCTCCGTTTCGGCCAGGGATCGGGAAAATAAACGTGCAGGGCGGTGACTGTTTCCGGCGGCAGCAGGTATTCGACGAAGTAAGAGGCTTCGATGCGCACCAGCCGTAAATTGGCCAGACCGGCGCGCAATCCTTTGCGGTCGATTTTCCGCAGCCGGCCGAGCAGCCGTTCCACCGCGAGAAAATTCCGGCCGGAGTACCGTTGCGCGTATTGCACGGCAAACGAACCATCTCCGCTGCCCAGTTCAACCTCGAGCGGCTGGGCGCGCAGGAACAGCTTCCCAGGCTCCAGAGGTTCGAGGATCGAAGTCAGCCGGTAAATCAATGTTCCGTCCCGGGAGACGGTCGGCGGCGGGTTCATTGAGGTCTATTTCTTCACGAAAAGCGCCAACGAAGCCGTGTAACCATGCAGAAAATTGCGGTCGCCCACCGGCCCGATTTCACCGTTGCAGAAGAAACCCGCCAGACCCATCGGCCCGAGATTCTGCTGAACGAGTCCCGCGTCGTGGTCGGTCCGGCCGAACAGGCGGTGTCCGCGGCCGTTGCAACTGCAGAGACATCCACCGTAAATTCTGGCGCCGCCCAGCCGGACCTTCGCACTGGCCAGCAACTCCGCCAGGTCCTTCGTCGCGGCCGCCGCGTCCCGTCGCTGAAATTGAATGGTCTGGCCCGGGCGTGGCAGTGCCCCGACCGCGATGGCTCCCGAGCGCGGGTCCGCGCCAAGCAGATTGCGAATCAGAAAATCGCCGCGGCGGAATTCCTCGAGATACTCGTTGATCACGAGGCCCACGAACACGTTGCCTTGCGCCTGCTTCTGTTCCGGCGTGGAGAGCCTGTCCAGGGTTTCGGCCAGGACCTGGTAGGCCGGACGGTTGCCGATCTGATGGATGACGTTCCGCTCGACCCGCGTGATGGTCCAGGTGTCTCCGATGGGGGTGCATCCCTGCGAAATGACACCATCCAGCCTGACATCACCGGCGAACGAAATCGCCACGCCGCCGTCCTCGAACACATCGCCGTTGAGATAAACCTGCGCGCCCGGTCCGCGATGATCGCCGCTGGCCAGTCCGCCCAGTACCGGCAGCGGCGCGTAAGCCTCGTTCCAGCCGCGCAGCCAGCCCTCGACGTCCAGATGAAACGGGTCGGCGAAGATCAGCCAGCCGTTGGTCTGCTCCTGGCCAAGGCCGGTTTCCAGATGCCAGTAGCCGGGACCATTGGCCTCCTCGACCTGTTGCTGGGTGAAACGGATTGACTTCAATTCGGCGCCCGGCAGGGCGAACAAGGCGGTCACCAGGCCGGGCGCGTCTTCAATCTCCCGGCCGTCAACGATGAGGCTGGCGCTCGAACAGCCGGCCAGCAGCGGAATGTGGGCGTGGACCCGAAGAATCTCCAGCACCTGCGCCGCGTGCGAAAAAAAGCCGGGCGTCATGAACACGAGGCCGAGCGACACGCGTGTTGACCGGAGCTGTCCACGCAACTGCTCGGCCCAGGATTGAAGTCCGGCTTCGTCAAATTCGCCCTTCCAGTGAGCCGTGACTGCGAACTCGTCTTGCATGAGGAAAAGTTAGCGGGCTGACGCACAATGGCAAATCCGAAGCGTTGCGAGGGCCGGTATTCCCTGGTTTCCTAGGACGGCGCAACGACCACGCGCTCCAGACTACGAGCCCGGTCGGATTACGAGGTCAACCAGTTCACCCGGACGCACGTTCAATCCGACCGGCAGATCGAGCAGGACCGGCAGCCCGCGGTCCATCGCCGGGACGGAACCACGCAGACGAAGTGGAGCGGTGAGGAGTTCCATCTGCGCCCCCACCTGTAGAACTTTCGCCGTCGCCGCTGTGCGGTGGGGACGGCGGGCGTACACCCGAACGAGATCACCGACTTTTGGCTCGAAGGCCAGGGGCTGCCGCAGGTAACCGATGATGTGCTGCGAGCGCGGCGAGCTGATGCTGAAGATCGGCTCGCCGGACACGATGGTCTCGCCGTTGCGCCGGTACACCTTGTTCACGGTGCCGTCCATGGGCGCTTTGAGCGTGAGCGGAGTGAGCTGTGCCTCGGTGAGCCGGAGTTTTTCATCCTGAACGGCGATGGCCGCCGAAATGGCCGGGCTGTTGGTCTGCGCGTTTTCCCAGTGTTGAGGCAACTTCAGGTCGCGAAGTTTCAACTCCATCTCGGAGACCAGTTTTTGTCGTTCGTCAACCTCGGTGCGCAGGGCGTCGCGATCACGCAACGCGACATCATACCCGAAGTCGCTTCTGCCGCCTCCAATCGGCGCGCCCTGTGCGACAATTTTCTCGTCGTACAGCCGCTTGACCCGTTCCAGCTCGCTGTTGGCGAACTCGAGACGCACCCGGGCGGACGCCAGATCAACCCGCTGCACCAGCCAGCTCAGGCGGAGTTGTTCGTAATTCACGGCGTCCCGGTGCTGGTTGAGGATGGGGGCCATCTCGGTTTTCAAAAGCTCCACCTCGGCGCGGATCACGGCCAGAGAGGATTCCAGAACCTTCGGATCCGTCGTTATGACCCGGGCAACCACATCGCCGGCCCGAACCGTCTGGAACAGCTCCACGCGCAAGTCCGCGAGTTGTCCGGGCAGCCAGCTCGCCACGTTCTCCTGGATGGACTCGACTTCCCCCGTGAAGGTGGTGGGCGCGAGGTTTTGGGTCCACATGATGAATATCGCGACGGCGGCAAGTGCGAACACGATGATTGGAATCCGCTGAAGCCGGAAATCCTTCCGTCGTTGCGACGGCGGCGTCGGGATGAGAGGCAGCGGGTTCATCGGTCAAATCTCTGATTCTTCCTCGGCCTTGAGCCCCGTCACACGCGACACCCCCTGCATGGCGCGCAGCTCGGTCAACAGGTCATCGAGCCGGTCCGGGTCGCGCATCAACAAACGGTAGGAAAGGTCCGTGCCTTCGTACCCTTCGTGGGAACGCTGGCTTGCGCAAATGGCCTTGCGGCTGTGCCGGTGAAGCAGGTTGCGCAGGTCGCCGAGGTCCGCCAGCGGACGCGCCCAGTGCAGGTTGATGATCGTGTCGTAGCGGTGCCGGGTGCCAAACGCGGTGAACCAGAGGTAAAACAATATGGAGGACAGCAGCAGACAGCCGAATATCGCCGTGGCGAATTTCATGGTGCCGGCCGCCATGCCGATGACGATCACGCACAGGATGTAGGTCGTGTCGAGCGTGTCACGGAGAATATTGCGAAAGCGGACGATGGCGAACACAGCCATCAAACCAAAGGCCGTCACCAGATTGTTCGACAACACCATCATGACCATCGCCACAACCACCGGCATGACGATCAGCGAGGTCACAAACGACCGTGAATAGGAAAGACCCGTGTGCGTGAACATGTAAACCCAGGCGATGACATGGCCACCGGCGAAGGCCAGTAGCAGGCCCAGAATCATTGCGGGAACGTTGGTGGGGACGGCGGCGAAGTCGCCGCGAAAAAAATCGTCGATCATGGGACTGCTTTGCCGCTGAGATGGGCTGACCTGCCGCCGCCTGCGGCGGCGGCCGAATCCCGAAGTTTGCTTTCCTGATCAGCCACCGCAAACGCGCGACGAAAGCGGTGTTGGCCGATGAGCGTCACCCCTTCCACGTATTTGGCGGCGCCGCATTGCATCAGGCCGAACACCCGCACCAGCTCTTTGAACCAGTCGGGAAACCGGTCCGTGAATTTAAGCTCCAGCACCACCTCGTTGCCGAAAACGATGACCGGGTCGCGCAATTCAGTGGTCAGACGCGCCGTCGGCTCCGGCTCGCATGTCACCGCGCGGTCCATGGTGACGCGAACCGAATTGTCGCGCGGACTGATCCACGCCTCGCGCGAGTAGGCGATGTGCGCCCTGGGTTGGGCGCGAATGCTGTGCAACAGCCTGCAGAAATTCTGCAAGGCGACCAGTTGGCGGGGATCTTTTGAAACCAGATGCGCGGGTTCCGGCAACTGCCCGGCCAGCAGCCAGTTCACCGCGTCGCGCCGCACGCCCCCCCGCTGCTTGGCGATGATGCTGTTCATGCGCCGCTTGATCTCAAAGAACACCGGGGCCTCCGGCCGGTTGTCGTAAAAGCGAAGACGGAGTTTGTAGCGGTTTTTGTCCCCGTTGATCGTGGTCTGGTAAAGATGCAGGTCGTCGGAGTCCAGATACAAACTGTGCACCGGATAGGAGAAGTCCGGCAGCGTGGCTCCGTACTCGTCGATTTCCAGATAGCTGCTGACAAAATCCCGCGCGGCAAGGGCGGTGTCTTCTTTGATGATGTATTTCAACTCAAACCGCTGCTGCTGCATTTTGTCTTCGGCCATAACAACAATCCACCGCGCCTGTTTGTTCCGGGTATCGCGACGCGGCATCGTCACGCAACCGTCACGGTATTGTCAAGTTTCGGTGCCGGACAGCGCCCTGCCCGCGCGCGCACCGTGAGCACGGGATGCCGGGTGTGTCAGGGATGTTCCCGACCTGCATCGCCACGACCATCGCCGGCCTTTACAGACGGCGCATCAGTGAACTTAGCAGAAGAGGTGCCACGGAAAATTGGAATGCGGTTGCCCTGTTACGGTCGAACGGCCCAGTGAGTCTCTGATTCAGCCCGGCCTTCGGAGAATGACGGTTGCCGGTGTCATGGCAAGGGGGGCGCGCTGCATTCGTCAAAACGGCCTGAATCCCGGAATTAACGTCGTTCTGGATTTCTCCGGCACCGGGGACAATTCGCTTCCGCGCAAGCCCGCAACGGTGCCACGCGTGCCGCCCGGGCAGGGCACCCGTCACCGGTTCACCAGATTCACGAAGCGTTGTGCGCGGTCGCGCACGACAAGATTGATCCGTGCCGGATCAAATCCGTTCCGGGCGTAATATCCGAACCTGGTGTTCCAGAGGACGTACATATCGAAAGGCGCGGGCTCTCTCCCTGTCTTTTCGCGAAAGTAATGAGTCAGGTAGTTCCAGTGCTGCCGCGCCACCTGCAGCGAGACGTCCGGGTTCTGATAGTCCCTCGAACTCGAGTAATTCTTCCACACCGCCGGGTGAATCTGATACCGGCTCACTTCGCCCGCACTGCCGACGCCGCGGTCGTCGTTCCCGCTTTCAATCATCCCCAGCGCGAAATAAATCTTTTCGTTCCAGTCAGGAGGATTGAAAAAGGAGTCCTGCGCGGTCGGACTTCTCTGCGCCAGACAGGTGAGCTGCGCGGCCAGACAGGCGGCGATAGGTACGCAAAACGAGCCGAAAACCCGGTAGCTGGATCGGAGGTCGAACATTTTCCGCCACGAACGCAAACATGAAAGAACGGCTAACTTTGGCGGAGGAAGCATCCAAAATCAATCCACGAGATATGGTGGATGACCGTAATGCCGGCCCCAAATATGGTAATGTCTCAGAGCTGGCGGCGCATCAGGCCTTCTGCGGACCCGAAGCCGTCGGCGACTTTGGTCGGCGATGCAGGCGGCGAAAAGCCAGAGACCAGGGTGAAGATACGACGCGCTCGCGTGCGTTTGGAACTGCCCGTTGCGCGCGTGGGACGCGGGCTCGCGCTTTGTGTGTTCGCGGTTGAGTCGGCACCCGGCGATTCGCCCGAAGAATTCTGCATGCGCTCGTTCACGCGCGATTGGACGCGGAGCAATCGACAAAAATTCAGCTGTGCGAAGGTCTGCAAGAAATCGCGGAGTCGGACTCGAAATGTCAGCATGTCTCGCCTGATGATCGTCGATAGACGGCACAAACGCATTGGCGAGGTTCACCCCGGAATTGGTGCTTCTTCCCGTTCCGCGCGGTCCGACAGTGAGTTTATCTGTCTGGCGAACGGACCAGGAAATGAAATCCTCCGGTCTTATGATGGTTCACCGCCGTTATCCCACGGACGTGCAAAATGAAAACAACCGGCGGCAACGAGCACGGAAATTACTGTGATGATGGTCGCCTGAAAGCCGGGACGCTTCAGGTCGTCGAGCAGCTCGTCGATCAGCAGTCCGGATTTACCGTAGAGCGCCCCCATCTGTCGTCGTTCG
This sequence comes from Candidatus Angelobacter sp., assembly GCA_035607015.1. Classification (NCBI taxonomy): domain Bacteria; kingdom Pseudomonadati; phylum Acidobacteriota; class Terriglobia; genus Candidatus Angelobacter; species Candidatus Angelobacter sp. The sequence goes on from DATNDF010000443.1 coordinate 6,699, forward strand.
GCCTTGTTGTAACCGGCCATGGA
>DATNDF010000444.1 GCA_035607015.1 Candidatus Angelobacter sp.
GGAACGAATTCTTCATGCGATCAAGCGGCGGGGATGATGCGGGGCGGCGTGGCCTTGACGAAACTGGTTTCACGCAGGTAAATCGGTTCCAGTTTTGCGGCGCTCTCAAAATCCCTCCGCGTCGCGGCCAGTTGGCCAATCACCGCCGCGTCGGGAAACAACTCACGTCCCCCGGCAAACCATTTGGCGGCATCCGGACCGACGATGACCGAGCCGTCCAAACGATCAACGTCCGACTTCGCCGCCAGTCGCAAGGGTTCAGTTTCGCGAAACGTTTTGTCGCCGATTTCATAGACCGCCAGATAAAACTCGCCGCGTTGCGCGTCAATGACGACGCCGACCCGGCCAAGAATCCTTTCCGCCCGTGCCCGGGCCGCCAGACATTCCACGCTGCTGACGCCGACAGTCTTTGTCCCCAGGGCCAGTTGCCATCCCTGCGCCAGCGCGATGGCCGAGCGAATGCCCGCGTAGGAACCGGGACCGAGGGCGACGGCCAGACAATCCACCTGCTCGCGTTCCAGTCCGGCCTCGCGCAACGCGGATTCCACCATGAACAGCGGGCGGCCCCCGCGCGCGCCGACATCTTGAGCGCGACCGCGGACCCGGCCGTCTTCAACGACGGCGGCGCTCCTCTGGTTCGAAGAAAACTCAAGCGCCAGAATCTTCATACCTGATGCTTCGTTCTGTTCCGCTGATCGTGTCGATCCAGACCCGCCGAAGGTGCGCGGGTAAACCTTGCCCTCTGGAGTTTTGACCCGCGGCCTGCCCCAGCCACCGCTCGACCCATTCGACGACGGTCACGCCTTGCGGACCAAACAAATACTCGTCCAACCCCGCGGCGGTAATCTGGTCCCGGGTCTCGAGCCGGTACAGATCGAGATGAAACAATGGCAGCCGGCCGCCATCGTAGGTGTTGATGAGCGCAAATGTCGGCGAATGCACCCGTGTGATCACGCCCAGCCCCCGCGCGATTCCCTTGACCAGTTGTGTCTTGCCCGCGCCAAGCTCACCCGTCAGGCCAATGATCCAGCCGGCCCGGATTTCACGGCCCCAGCGCTCGCCGAGTCCCAACGTGGCATCAGGGTTTGTCGAAATGAACGTAGCCATGAGCGGCGAGCGTCTGAACTCCCTTCCGGTCCCGAATGGTCAGCCCCGGTTTCCGGGTGATCTTGCCGATGCAACTGAGGCGCAAGTCCGGAAATTGTTTTTTCCACGCGTCAAGCAGGGGCACGGCATCGCGACCAGCCACGGTGAACAACAATTCAAAGTCCTCCCCATCCGTCAGCGCGGCGAGAAGCGGCGGCTTTGCCGATGACTCCCCGCGCGCGGTCCGTTTCGCTTCGCGGCTGACGGGAATGGCGTCCGACAACAGCTCGGCGCCAACCTTGCTCGCGGTCAGGATGTGCCGCAGGTCGCCGGCCAGGCCGTCGCTGAGATCAATCATGGAATGGACCGTGAAATGATCCACCAACCAGCGGGCCTCGGCGAGCCTCGGCTCGAAGTCGAGATGTCTGGCCGCGAGCGAACCTCCCAGTTGTCCGGTGACAAAAATGGCGTCGCCGACTTTGGCGCCCGAGCGCAGCGGGCATTTGTCCCTGGCCACCCTGCCGATCACCGAGACCGAAATCAGCATCCGGTCCGGGTTCGTTGTCGTTTCGCCGCCGACAATCGCCACCTGATAACGGCCGGCCAGCGCACTGATGCCCGCGTACACCTTCTCGACAAATGCGACATCGAAATCTTCCGGCAGACCCAGCGTTACCAGCGCGTGCGATGGTGTCCCCGCCATGGCCGCGACGTCGCTCAGCGCGCGCGCCAGCGCCTTGTGGCCGATTTTTTCGGGCGGCGCGTCCGCCGTGAAATGAATTCCCTCCACCACCGCGTCGGTCTTGAACAACAGCCACTGCTCCGGCAGCCCCACATCAATCACCGCGCAATCGTCGCCCGCGCCGACGTTCGTGCTGTCGTTGAGCGAGAGCGATTTTGTCAGACGTGAAACCAGTTCGAATTCATTCATTGCAAATCGGCAATCTCGGGCGATTTCGCGCCTCTCGCCGGCCTCCCCTGTCGAATGAGAATCGTGATGCCGACCACGGCGCTTCCGATTCCGACCTTCCAATCCGAGCTCGAAGGCCCGGTGACCGCCCAGACAAAATTGACCAGATTAAAAAAACTGTGCGCGAAAATGGAAGCGGCGAGATTGTTGGTGCGTTCGTAAAGCCAGACGAGCATCAACCCGAGAAACGTCAGCGGCGCCAGCAACATCATGTTCACGTGCATGGCGCCGAAAAACATCGACGTGCCCCACAGCGCCAGCTTCGGATACCCCTGCTGCTTGAGCGCAGGGTAGAGAACGCCCCGAAACAACAATTCCTCAATGATCGGCGCGAGGATGATCGCCTGAATGGCCAGGTAAATCTGCGGCGCGACGGCGACGGTATTTTGCAGCATCTGCACCGATTGTTGCGCGACCGGTTGCGCGTGAAGTTTCATCATCAACTCCGCCGACAACTGGCTCAGCAGACTCGCGATTGGCAGGACGACCAATGTCGCGCCCATTGCCATCAACACCGCTGACGTCTTCCGAGCGGAGTTGAACCCGAAGGCAGCGCCCCAACTTGCGCCGCGACCCCGCACCATCAGGTGAATGAACGCGACAATCACTCCATAGAAACAGGTGTAGAAAACGAAGGTAACGGTGGGATTGGCCGCCACTTCCGAGCCGGCCGCGCCCTGCTCCATCAGACTGGCCAGAACGCTCAACATAAACATCACGGACAGCAGCGCCATAACCACGAGGAAGTCCAGCGGTTTCCAGGGTTTCTCGGACAACATGTGGTGAGGTTATACAGCGGCAATCGGTCCGACGAAGGAAAAAGTGCGGGCTGGTCCGCGCTCGGGCCGGCGGCGGACGCGTGAGTTCCGCCAGCGCAGCGAACAACCCCTCCGGCGCTTTGCTTCTTGCTGCCGGACCGCGAGCGACTATCGTAGCGTGTGTCTCTGAACTGGAAACGCGTTGCTGCCGCGGCCATTCTCATCGTTGCCGCGTCAATTCAAGCCGCCGATCCGCCATCGAAAACTTCACCAACCCCAGTCACCGTGCCTGACCCAACTTCAACCCACACTCATACGAACCGTCTCGCCCTTGAAAAATCCCCCTACCTGCTCCAGCACGCTCACAATCCGGTGGACTGGTATCCGTGGGGCGAGGAGGCGTTCGCCCGGGCGCGCAAGGACAACAAGCCCATCCTGCTCAGCATCGGTTACTCGACCTGTCATTGGTGCCATGTCATGGAACGCGAGTCGTTCGAAGACGAAAATCTGGCCAGATTTCTGAACGAGCATTTCGTCAGCATCAAGGTGGACCGCGAGGAGCGCCCGGACGTGGACCAGATTTACATGACGTTCGTGCAGGCCATGAGCGGCCAGGGCGGCTGGCCACTGAACGTTTTTCTCACGCCCGACCTGAAACCGTTCTATGGCGGGACGTATTTCCCGCCGGACAGCCGGTATGGCCGGCCGGGTTTTATCCAGGTGCTGCAAAATGTGAGCCAGCTTTGGGAAACGCGGCACGGAGACGTGCTCCATTCCGCCGCGGACCTGCATCAACGGCTGGAAGCGCACAACGAAAAGGAAGCCACCAACGCGCTCGTGCTTGCGCCCTCCGTGCTGCACAACGCCGCGCGGCTGTTCAAGGACGAGTACGATCCGAAGAACGGCGGATTCGGTGACTCGCCCAAATTTCCACGTCCCAGCGAACCGGCATTTCTTCTGCGTTACGGCACGCGCTTCAAAGACGAGGGGTCGGTCCACATGGTGTTGCATACGTGTGAACGGATGGCCGCAGGCGGCATGTACGACCAGATCGGCGGCGGCTTCCACCGCTATTCTGTGGATGCTGAATGGCTCGTGCCGCACTTCGAAAAAATGCTGTATGACAACGCGCAACTGGTGCACCTCTATCTCGACGCGTATCTCGTCAGCGGGCGAAAAGAGTTTGCCGACGTTGCGCGCGACATCATCCGTTACGTGTTGCGCGACATGACACACCCCGAAGGCGGATTTTACTCCGCCGAGGACGCGGACAGCGAAGGCAAGGAAGGCAAGTTCTACTGCTGGACGCGCGAGGAGATGTCGAAACTACTGGCCCATGATGAATTCAAAGCCGCCGCTCATTACTTCGGCGTGACCGAGAAAGGAAACTTTGTGGACCACAGCGATCCGGACCCGCTGCCGAACCAGAATGTCCTCAGCATTGTCCACCCCAAACTTTCGGAGGCGGAAAAACCCTTGCTCGAATCGGCGAAGAGGAAACTATTCGACGCGCGCGGCAAACGGATTCGCCCGCATCTCGACGACAAAGTGCTTTCGTCCTGGAACGGCATGATGCTCGGCGCGCTGGCGCGCGCTTACGCCGTGCTCGGCGATGAGTCGTATCGCGCCGCCGCCGAAAGAAACCTCGCTTTTGTTCAAAGCAAACTCTGGGATGCCGGAACGAAAACACTTTATCACCGCTGGCGTGACGGCGAACGCGACTCGGTCCAGCTTCTCGACGCCTACGCATTTTTGCTTTCCGGAGTGATTGACCTTTACGAGGCCACGCTCGATCCGAAGCATCTTGAATTCGCGCTCCAACTCGCCGACTCGATGCTCGCGAAGTTTTACGACAAGGAAGCCGGCGGTTTCTGGCAGGCGCCGCCCGAGACCGCGGATCTGATTCTGCGCGTGAAGGAGGACTACGACGGCGCCGAGCCATCGGGCAATTCGGTTGCCATTCTCGCGCTGCTGAAACTTGGCGCCATCACCGACCGCAAGGATTTCAAGGAAGCCGCCGGGAAAAGCATGCGGCTGTTCGCCGACCGGTTGCACCAACTCCCGCAGGCCGTTCCCTACCTGCTGCTCGGGCTGGATTACTCGCTCGAAGAGCCAAAACGCGCGGTCATTGTCGGCGATCCGAATGCGGCGGGCACCAAGACACTGATTCGCGCTGCGCACTCGGTCTATCAACCGAACAAGGTCGTGCTTGGCAACACCGGGCCGGTCGAACCATTTGCGAAGACGTTACCGACGAAAGATGCGCCGATGGCTTATGTCTGCACCGGCACGGCCTGTCAGCCACCCACGCCCGATTCGACGAGAATCAAGGCCTTGCTGAAATGATTGCGAGATCACGGGCCGCACCAACGCCGGTCTTTACAAGCTGCTTTCCACAATTATTCTTCGATTGATGCAAAAGCGCTAACCCACCTCGATGGTCTGACCGACACCTATGAAAACCCCGACATTAACCGACGCGCAGAAACGAGCATTTATCGATTTGCTGATTATGGGAATGTACGTCGACCAGAATTTATCTTCGGCGGAAGACGCCCGCGTTTAACAGGTGCTTGACACTTTCCAATTTCCCTCCGATTACGAGCGACAGCAGTTTCTTGATGCCTCCTTTACGCGGGTCAGTCGTCAAACGGGAACGGAGGACTCCATCCGCGCCTATGTTCTTCAGCTTGCGAGCAATTTTCCCACGCGGCAGATACTGCAGGACGTTTACCAGGCGCTGAATGACGTGATTACAAGTGATAGAAACGTGACGAGTAAGGAGAGCCGGCTATTATCGATGGTCAGAGAAGTTTTCCGGTTGTAAGCGCCCTTCGCGGCTGCTCCGATCGGGTGCCTCAGATATAATACATCTTCTCTTTATTGGCCGCTTCTTCGACCAACTGCTGGAAAGTGATGTTGTCGGCGGTATTTTCCAGCGCCTTTTGCAGTTTCTTCCACGTGGCGCGCAGTTCGGGCGGGCATTGCCCATTGCCGATCGCCGGTGAATCAAATACCGAACCGTGAATCGCGCGCAACACGTCGCCAAAGGAAATCTCCGCCGGCGGGCGGGCGAGCAGATACCCCCCCTCCTTGCCGCGCTGGCTTTTGACGATGCGATTCGACTTCAACTCGATCAGAATCTGGACGAGGTAGTTGGCCGGCACCCCCTGCTCCGCGGCGAGTTCTTCGACGCGCCGCGCGCCTCCGTCGGGCCAGTGACGCGCCAGACCGAGCACGGCGCGGGCCGCGTAGTCGCTTTTCACGGAAAGTTTCACGACCGAAAACTAGGCAGCCAGCCGATTCCGCGCAACAAAATCAATCCAGCCGCCGTTCACTGGATGGGCGGTTTGTCGCCGGGGCGGGTGGACTTGCGGGTGGTCTCCTGTTGCGAATCGCGGTTTGTCGTGAGGCGCGGCTCAACCGATGAATCGGTGAAACCGAACCGTTCGCAGAACTCCTCCCGTGGCGCTTCGATAAAAACTGTCCGCTTGCGAAACGGATCCGGGTAGGCCAGAGAGACGGCCCGCAGGGCCAACGAACGGTTCAATGCGGAATGCATGACGTGGGGTGTGTCTCCACCCGGCGGCGCGCCATAGAGCACATCGCCCAACACGGGGTGCCCTGATTCGGCGAGATGGACGCGAATCTGGTGCGTGCGGCCGGTGAGCGGCCGGGCTTCAATGAGCGCGGTATCGCGGCCGGTTTGCACGACGCGGAATTGTGTTTCCGCTTCCTTTCCGCGGCGCGAATCAACTTTCATCCGATGGATCCTGCCCGGTTGCGGCGCGAGTCTGAGTCGGCAGGTCCATTCGCGCTGTCCCGGCACGCCGCGCACCACGGCGAGGTACATTTTCTCCACACGCCGGGTTTCAAACAACCGGCTGTAGGCCTGCACCGCGCTCAGGTTCTTCACAAGCAACAAAACTCCGCCCGTGTCCGCGTCGAGGCGATGAACGAAACGAAGAAACTTCAGCCCGCGCGAGCGCGCCCAGAAGTCACCCCCCTGAATGCCCGACAGCAACGCCAGGTGCAGGTTTCGGCCCGTCCGGTCCCACCACTCGGGCGCGAGCATCCAACCCGGCGGTTTGTCGATGGCGATGACCGAACGATCCTCGTAAAGGATCGGAATGAATGTGCCGTCGGAAAGCTCGATGTTGTCTGGCTTCGCCACGCGTCGAGTATAGCGACAATCATCCGCCAACCAAGCTCTCAACGCGGCGAAACAAATCGGAGCAACCCCGCCAAACAGAGATCCGGTCGGATTGAAAACCACTCTTCTATTCGACTCGAAGGCGATAGAATCGGCCTGGAAAATTGGTGGGAGGCTCCATGACGGAGAGCACACCGCCGTTGCCGGAGATTGATTTGAGCGGGGCCCACGCCGGGTCGTTCAACGTGTTCTTGTATTCGACCTGATAAGTCAGATTGCTCGCGCTCGCGAATGAAAACACGACGTTGGTGCCGTCGAAACCAACGCTGCCCAACGACGGCGGCACGACGACTGTCAATGTAGCGATGTCGCTCGGGGTCGAGCCGGCAGAATTGGTTACGATCACCCGGATGTTGCCCGTCATGTTGGCCTGAACGTTGGTGAGAACCAGCGTGTCATTGGTGGCGCCCGGAATATCCCCGGGCAGGTAGCCGGCCCGCCATTGATACGACAAAGGCGGCGTGCCGGTGGCCACGACGGTGAACGTTACGGTGCCGCCCTGGGCCACGGTTTGAGAGATCGGTTGTTGGGTAATCGTCGGCGCACCACTGGTCTGAACGGTCCAGGTGCGCGACCGCGTCGTGACAGCATCTTCCGCGAATGCGGGGTCGTCCTGGTAAAAATCCGCGTCGTTCCTGCCGCTGACCTCGACATAATGCGGACCGTCCGCAAGTCCGGTGAGAGAAACGGGCGTGTCAATGGGTGTCTCCACGCTCCACGCATTGGTGTCGAGGCGCCACTTGTAATGGGTATAGCCGGAGCCGCCAGGCCATCCAGCGGCCGGAATTCCATTGCCTGTGCGATTCACGCCAACGGTCAACGTGGCACTGGTCAGGCCGCTCGTGCCGTTTGGCTCGCCGGAAATGGAGGCGCCCAGCGGGACCACACCGCCTTTGTCGGCTCCGTTCGGACCAGTGCCGATTGCCGGTGACCCGGGTTGAAGGCTGAACCAGTCCCGCAAGATCTGAGCGTCGGCCCAATTGGTGAAATAGGTTTCCGCCAACTGGGGAATCTGCTTGAGCATCGGATTGCTCGTGGAGTTTCCGCCGCCGGGACCGCTCCATGCAAAAGGCATGAGATTGTTCGTAAACGTGACGACCGCGGTCGTCACATTGCGTGTCAGGTTTTCTGCGTCGTAAATGAGGTTCCCTTCGAGATACACGCCGGCGCCCTCGGCCGTGCCGGTGTCGGCCAGAATGACGATTGCACCGTCGGTATCAACCCCGCCCACATGGCTCTGGTGGACGATGGTGTTGTTGATCATCGTGTAAAAGTTGCCCTGCTTGGCGTCCACGGCCTGATCGCAATCGTAGATGAGGTTATGGATGATTGTGATTTCGGACGTGTTGCCGCTGTCATTCCCGCCGCTGACGGCGCTGGAGGAGTCCGGCGTGCCGCCGTTTTTGTGCATGTGCAGGAAGATATTGCCCTCGACCCATGCGTCCGTGCCGTCGAGGTCGAAGCCGTCGTCGTCTCCGCCGGTGACGACGTTGTCAATGAACTGCACGATTGGCTGACCTGGACGGTTACCGCCAGTAAAATCCACGACGTCGCTGTAGCCATTGGCCTTGCCGAAGAAGTTGCGGAGGAAAATTCCACGGCCGCCGCTCTTCACGCCACCGGTACCGTGGCACGGTTCGAACGCCGCGGTGGCAGTGGGAAAATAACAATGGCTGATAATAAAGGACGCTCCATCGACGTGAATGTACGGCGCGCCCGCGTTCCCAAACGTGAGGTGGTCCAGATAAGCCGTGCCGGCGGCGACTTCGATGCACGGAGTGCCGGTCGAATTTGCGTTGAATTCGAAACGCGCGTAGGCGATGCGCGTTTCCGGTGAACCGACGGCGCCGTCGATGGTGATGTTGCCCCAGTAACCCGTCGGCGCGAAGCGGGTGAAAAGAATCGGCGCGTTCGCCGTGCCTTCGGCGAGCAGACGGCCGCCGTTGGCGATCGTCATCCCCTGGCCTGCGTCAAAGGTGACGAGAGCGCCGGGCTGGATCGTCAAGGTTACGCCAGTGTTGACCGTCACGGAATTGGTCACGACATACTGCACACCCGCATTCCAGATCGTATCCGTAGCAATGGCGCCACCTACAAAAACCTGCGAAGGCTGCCGTGTCCCTCCCGCAATGTTGGAGTAAGCGGACTCGCCGGAGCCATTCGTGGCTTTTGCCCGGTAATAATATTTTTGTCCCGTGACGGCACTTGTGTCCGTGTAATTGGTGACGTTCGGACCGGGTGTCGCCAGAATCTGCCAGGTCGCAGCATCCGTTGAACGTTCGATTACTAAGCCGTCTTCGTTGTCGGCGTCATCGACCCAGACCAGCGTGATGGGATCGGTGATTGAGCCGGTGGCCGCAAGACCGAGCGGCGCGCCGGGAATTCCGCCAACCGGAAAAGTCACGCCCATGTTCGCCCCGCCGAGGCCCGCGCCCAGGGTCGGCGAGCTTGGGGCGACATGGTAATCTTGCTCCGCCGAGTTGAGAAAGAGCGGGTCGTTGTCGATGTTTCCCGTGCCGGGATAATTGGTCCCCTGAAAATCGGAATAAGTGGCTGTCAGCGTCGAGCCGTTGGACAAAGATAGGGAGGTTCCGTTGTTCCACAGAATGTTATTGAACGAATTGGTGATGTAACCGCCACCGCCCGGGGCGCTGGGATCCGCTTTGTTGTAACCGCGAAAGCCGAAATTGTTGTCGGCGATGGTGCAGTTGTAGATGCCCGCGGTCGAGTTGTCCTTCACCGCGATGCCGGTGTCCACGTTGAAAATGAGCGTATTCGTGACCGTCACATCCACACCGACACCCATCGAAACCCCCTTGTCCACGAAATCGCGAAGCAGACAACTGTCGATCAGGATGCCGCGCGAACCTTCACCTGTTCCACCGTACTCGCCCATGTCCAGGGCATCCGTGTTGAACAGCAGGCCGCGACGCACGGTGCAGCGACGGATATAGGAACCGGGCTGGCCGGCATCAAAGTCAATTCCATCGCCGCTGTTGCCCTGGTATTCGAGCAGGCAATCTTCGATGTGGTTCGTCCCATACTGGCTCAACACTTCGTAATAGTGCGCGACGTGGCAGCGGCGCAGGTTCAACGTGATGTGATTGGGCAGACCCAGCGTGTGAATGATTGCCGGGCTGCTCACTTCATAATCGTGCAGGTAACTGTCTTCCAGCGTGCCGACCGCCCCGTCAAAGATTTCGACGAAACCTGCGATCGTTTCGACGTGTTGCAGCAGAAGATTTCCGCTCGTACCGCTGGCCGTCAGTTCACCCCAGACCGTGGTGCCATCGGCCGGCAAAAAATAAATGGCGTTGCCCGGCGCGCCGGCGGCAGTGATCGATGAATTCGTCCCTGCGATGGACACCCCCGGGGAAAGGAGCAGCACGGCGCCCGGTTGAATCGTCAGCGTGTCCCCGGGCGGCACCACGACCGTGTTGGTGACGTGGATAATCCCCATGGAACTGTCCCACACCGAACTGCCGGCAAGAGTCCCGCCGACGAAGGTGGATGAAAGTTCAGAAACGATGATCCGATTTGTAGAGGCCAGAATGGCGCCGTTGCCGTCCAATGCGGCAACAAAGAATTGATTCACTCCGGGCAGCAGCGTTTGAGTTCTCGACCATGTCCCCTGAGCCTGATCGAAGCCGGCGTCATCTCCGTTGATCACCACACGCGTCGAGCCGGCCACTGTGTTTGAACCGGACAGAATGACGTAATTGGATTGCACGACGCTGAGGAACTGGCCACCGCCGACCGCCGTTGAGGCCCCCGACAATTGCAGGTCTGCGATCTGGATAAAGTCGGAGCTGCCGGGCGCCTGATTGAGTCCCAGGATCGCAAGAACGTGTGTTCCTGGCGCAAGCCGTCCGCCAACCGGCCCGAGGTCAAAGGTGCCGGGAGGGTTTAAGGGCGCAGAATTACCTCGTGAAGATTCGTGAAGTCCGCTTGCCACGGCATCGAAGGCCGGCTCAACTCCGGCCGCGCCCGGCGCCAGCGAGCGCTGGATCTCGACGCCATCCAGATATGCGACGAACCCATCATCCCAATCCATGGTCAGCAAGATGTGCAGATTGGAATCGACGGCATCGCTTATTTGGAACGACCGGCGCATGTAAACAGTCGTGTAGCGATTCAGCATGTCCGCGAGCAGCGTCTGGCAAAGCGACGTTTCATTCGCGTTGTCGGCATAGCCAATCCCGCCATTGCCGCTGGCCCACGTGCCGTCGAGCGAGGCGTCAGAAATGGTTTGCCAGCCGGCTTGCGGCGCGTTCGTGCCCTTGTGATAACGCCAGACGTCGGCGTGATTCACCAGCGGCGTTGGCGGCGACGGCGGCGCACCGATTTGCAGGGTGAACACCCCCTGCCCTTGCGCCAGACCGGCAAAGCACATTCCGACGAGGATGAACAACAAACGTTTCCTGAACAGGGTGTGATCGAGTGTCATATTCTGAGGTTCAAGGCAGCGCCGGTGTGACGAGACGATAGAACCGAACGTTGACCGTGCCCGGATCGTTGACGGTCACTTCGCCATTGCTTGCCTGCCCGGGTACGTCGGCAAGCTTCAGCCACACACCGCTGCCGATATCATCGCGATAGACAATGCTGTAGGTCTTTCCAGCCACGGCCGCGAATTGTATGGCCGTCGAACTGGTGCCGACATTGACCGCGTCGATCTTGAGCACACTTGACACGTCCACGGGACTGGTGCCGGCCAGATACTCCTGCAAGTTGGTGAACCCGTCGCCGTCGGGGTCCGCATTCGGCGTCGCCCGCGGGTCGCTGATCGAGCCGAAGTATTGAACTTCCCATGCGTCGGGAAGGCCGTCACCGTCTGTATCGCCCGGAGTGGTCACGGCGTTGGGCGCACCGGCGGTCGGTGACGCAGCGATCCAGTTCGCCGGATCATCGCCAAAGTCGGTGCCAACCTTGCGTTGAAGCGAGTTTCCGGTGCCCGCGGCGCCGGCCGGCCATGGAGACAGCGCGGAATAATTGATCTCCTCGACCAGAACGTAGGGCACGAACCCGGCGTCGGGATGCGGCGGGAGCTGCGGTGGATCGGGCTTGAACAAGGCGATGCTCTCGCCCGTGTTGTTCAGGTTTCCGCTGTACGGCCCGTAAACCGGCACGCTGCCGGACACGCCGTACTTTGCACGAAACGCACCCAATGAAGTCGCATTGGCCACGGGATCGAAATTGACCAACAACAGATAACCGCCCGCCGGGAGCGTCACGTTTTGCGGGAAGGTGAAACCGACGCCGCCGCTCACCTTCCAGGTGTTGGTCGTGGCGGCGGGATCGAACAGGGGAACACTCGATGCGGTGATATTCCGCAATTCGATGAACTCCTCCGCCGTGTTCTCATCAACCAACGATCCGCCGCCAGTCGCGGACTGGTACATGATTTCGTTGATGACCACCGGGCCGACCAACGGGGACGGGTTGGCCGCCCCGACGCCCGTCCGAAACTGGGCGACGGTGGCGGGATTATCAACTCCGAAAGACCTTCCGCTGGCCGCGACGAATTCCACGGCGCCCGCGCTGTTGGTGAACCTTTCAAAGGAAACACCATTCATTGCCGCGCCAAACGTCGCCGCCGCGCGGTAGCCGGTCAGATTGCCAGCAGCGTCCGCCTGCGAAAGAAACACGCGGTCGCCATGGGCAGAATTGAACGTAAATGGCACTGACGATCCGTTGGTGGGATTGAACTGATACTCGTAAAAGACCCTGAACCCGCCCGCTGGAATGATGGTGCCGTCCGCAATTCGATACTTCTTCAAATCGTCCTGGCTGTTGCTGAGGTACCAGCCGCCAATGTTGGCGTCGCCGCCACCGGGATTGTAAAACTCCACCGCGTCCTCCAGCGGCGGATCAGTGTGACTGAGCAGCTCATTTACGACCGCGTTCGACAACGGCAGGAAGTTCCTTTCCTCCGGCGACGCAGTCTGCGCGAAGCTCACGACGTTCGTTGCGCCGTCCGGGAACCGGCCCTGTGACACGCCGGTCTGCTGCGATACAAAGCTGACACCGTCGATCAAAATCTGGGCCGGCGAAAAAATCGCCACCGCTTCGCCCGTCTTCTTGAGGCTGAACGTCACATGGTCCGCGCCGGCGGACGCATTACCGTCGGCGATGAACTGCACGAATGCGTTCGCGCCGGTGCCGATGAAACTGAGCGGCGGAACGGGCGACTGCGTCTTGTTGGCCAGATCATCCGTGAGGTACAAGCCCCCGATCGCTACCGGCTGCGCGCCTGTGTTGTAAATCTCGAACCAATCGCTCCCACTGGCCGGGTCAGCCATCCATTCATTGACCTTAAGCGCTGCCACACTGCCGAGACCCGCGGCATTGTTTGGCAGGCCCGGCGTCGGGGTCGTGAGCGTCCAATTGCCGACTCCATCGGGCGAGCGGCCGATGGAGTAATCCGCAGTCTGCAAGCCGAAGGTCACCCCGTCCAGCAATGCGCCGCCGGCCGACGGTCGATGGAAGAAGAACACGGAATCGCCCTTCGCACCGAGCGCAAATCCCGTGTTCGTGGCTGTGACCGGCGACGCGTCGTCGCAATAGACCAGATAATATCCCGAGGCCGCAATTGACGTACTTGCGGGAAAAACGAACTTGCGCGGTTGGTTCGGATCATTGCTCAGACTCAGGTCGGACAGATCAACCGCGTTGGTCGAAGGATTATAAATTTCAATGTAGTCGGCCGTGTGTCCGGCGTAGTTTGTTACCGACCGGTTGCGCGCCATGATTTCATTGAGCACGAGCGGAACGCCGAATGTTTGCGTGACGATGTTGGTCGTGAAATGCACCGCAGCGAGGGACATGCCGAACACATCGTCGCTGCTTGTGCCCGCTCCACAACACGAAACCTGATGCACCTCGACAGCCATCACGTTGTCACCAACAACAAGGCCGTTCGTCGGAAACGTGATAACATCCATCGCCGGTTCGCTCGCGTTGCTCGCCAGGGTCGCGAACGTGACGGCGCCGGCCGCGATTCGGAGCCGCGCCACTTCAGCGCCGTTCAAGTAGTAAACGGCGCCATCATCGACGTAATTGGTCGAGATCAGACTGAAGTCGGTCAGACTGCCGTCCCATTGGAAGTGTGTCCGGTAATAAACCGTGTTGTGGCCGTTGACCTGGTCTGGCGCGGGAATCGTCGTTTGAAACGGATAGGGATATTCCTGGGGGGTCGCTTCAAATCCAAGCATCCCAAAACCGCTGCTCCACGCGGCGTCGTTGTAACTGACGGCGCGCCACGTCGTGCCCAGATCAACGCCGCCGTTGTTGTAATGCCACGAACTGGTGGTCACACCCAACAGCGGAACAACCGTCTGCGTGACGTTTGTCACTGACACCACTCCGGCCGGGCCGGGGTTTGGGCCGCCCGAGGTTGGCTGGGGAAAAGCGGTCAACGTATCGCTCCCGCTGGGACTGCGGCCCTGGGAAACATCCGTCTGCTGAGGCCCGTAATTGATGGCATCAATGGTGGTCAGATCCGGCGCCGAGAGCAGAACAAGGCCGACGTCGGGCGACAGTTTGAAATTAAGATGATCCGCCCCCTGTCCCGCATCGCCGTCCGCCACAAAGCTGGCAAAGCCGTTGCCTCCAATGAAGCTCAATGCCTGGATTGGATTTTTTGCCGGCGCACCAGCGGCATCCGAAAGGAACAACCCGCCGAGCATCGACGGCGACGCGCCGGGATTGTAAAGCTCAAGGAAGTCATTGTTGGCGGCGAATTGCGCATCGGCCAGCCACTCGTTGATTTTCAACCCGTGATAGTCGGCCAGTGGCGCATCGACGTTGGCCGCGCCAAACGTCGGGCTGCACAACGTCCATTCGCCGCTCGGCATCCGGCCAATCGAGAAGTCATCGAGTTGGATACCGAAACTTACGGTGTCCACCAGTCCGCCTCCGTTCGCCAGCTTGTCGAACAAGGAAACGTCATCCCCGTTTTGTTTGAGTGAAAATCCGAGGTGGATACCGGGCGCTGCGGAAGCATTGTCCGCGTAAAGAACAAGATAACCGCCCGCCACAAGCGGAGGTGTGCCGGGCGGGAAAACGAATTTCCGTGGGCTGGCCGCGCTGTCAGTGAGGCTCATATCCACCAGATCAACAGCAACACTGCCGTAGTTGTACAATTCGATCATGTCCGGGAACGTGCCGGCGTTGTTGAAGGTCGAAACATTTTTGGCCAGGACTTCATTGATGCGAACACGGGGGGTGGCCGGCGGAACGTAGCTCGGGTCAACCGTCCAGGTGCGCGAGGCGGTGACTTGCGCAGCGACGCCCGCGTTGGTTGGATAAACAAACGTGTCGTCCTGATAAAAGCCCGCGTCGTTTTTACCCGTGACGTAAACCGTGTGCGGACCATTGCCCAGCCCGCTCAAATTGATGGCCGCCGGGTTGGTGAACGGAGAATTGTTGGAGACAGGAATCTCCGCGCTCCACGACCCGTTATCGAGCTTCCACTTGAACGCGGTCCAGCCCCACGGCTGCGGCGCAAGGGTTCCCCAGTTGAACGTGCCGCCAGGACCAACGAAAAGCGTCGCACTGGTGGAGGCATTGGTTCCAATCGGTTCGCCAGAGATGGCGATGCCGTGCGGTCCGAGCGCGCCGATGTTTCGTCCTCCAAAACCCGTTCCAATGGCCGGCGAATCGGGCAAAGGTCGGCAGGCGGCGCGCAGTTGAGCAGCAGTGACGTTGGCAACTGCCGTGCCTTCGAGAACGTTGAGATCGAGCCGCGGGTCGGCGACAACATTTCCGCTACCCGGGCCGATCCACGGTACGGACAGAATGTTGTTGTCCATGATCACCGTGTGATGCGCCGGGTCATAGTGCAGGTTCAGGACGGCGCAGTCATGGATGATGTTGTGCGCGGCGTACAGGCCCGATCCAATGTTCGCATCCGGCAGCGCGATGCCATCGTCCGTCCAGTCGAACGCGGCAATATCGCTCTCAGGACTGCCGCTCCCCTCCCGGGCCACGTGGAGAATGGTATTGTAAAGCAACGCCACCCGTCCACCGCCGTTGCCGGTGGTTGTCGAATTCCCTTTGTTCAGGAAGACGTGGTCCACGTCGTAGAAGATATTGTTGATGATCGTCCAGTCAGAGTTCTGGCCAACGAAATCGACACCGCCGGAAATTGCGCTGGCGGTGTCGCGCGCATCGTCGGTACGCGTCGGGTCCCGGTGAACATGCATGAAAACGTTCCCTTCGATCCACGCGTCCGTGCTGTCGAGATCAAGATTGTCGTCCGAGGCGCCGTCGAAAACGTTGTTGATCACCTGAAGAATCGGGCCGGGCCGGTTGCCGCCCGTGAAATCAATCGTGTCGTTGAAACCCCAC
>DATNDF010000445.1 GCA_035607015.1 Candidatus Angelobacter sp.
TCTGATGAGGAACGGCGGTATCGGAGCGCAAGGCGGCACTGCCCCGTCTTTTCTCGGCCAGCCGAGCCTCGCAAATCCGACCGGGATTTTTCCAAGTCCGACCAGTCCCCTGCCTCCATCGTCCACTGACAACCTCCTGACCGGTGGACTCCGCAATTCTACAACCGATCTGGCATCCCCGGCGATCGCCACCTTCACCGGTATTTTGACGGACCCGCAATTCCGCGTTGTGCTTCATGCGCTGGAACAACGGGACGGCGCGGATCTGCTGGCTTCTCCCAAGGTGACGACATTGAGCGGGCGCCAGACGCAGATGTCCGCCGTCGAGGTTCGGTCAATCGTCGTTGGCCTGAATACACAGGGGCAGGGGGGCGCTGGTGCCGTGACTGGCGGTGGAGCGGTGCAGACCGGCGGCGCATTCGTCACTCAGAATTATCAGACAGCCTCGGTGCCGATCGGTCCGACGCTGGACGTTGTTCCCTACGTTTCCGCCGATGGCTACTCGATTCAGATGACGATCATTCCCCAAACGACCGAGTTTTTGGGGTACGATACGGCTACTGCTGCCCAGTTCGTTCCACAAGCGGTTATCGGGACCAGCACGACCGTCAGCACACCGGTTACCGCCACTCTCCCGCTGCCGATTTTCCGTTCCCGACAGGTGGTCACCAGTTGCAACGTGTGGGATGGCCAGACGGTGGTGTTGGGCGGGTTGCTCACCGAGAACGTTAAGAAGACCAAAGACAAAGTCCCGGTCCTGGGAGATCTTCCATTCTTCGGGCGGCTGTTCCGGAGTGAGACGAGCCTGACGCAGAAGAAGAACCTGATTATTTTCGTCACCCCTCGCATCATTGACCCGGCGGGCAACCCGGTTCACACGATGGACAGTCTGCCGTACGATCCGAATACGATCCCGCCGCAGAAGCCGATCGTGAAATGATGCCCGGTGGCCGACGGTGGCGGCGGTTTGAACATGCCGAATAAAGCGGCGGCAATTTGGTTCGGTTAATGCTAAATTCGGCGGGTTGGATCAATTGTTCGGAGCGGTCCTGTTTGGTGGACGGAGTCAGGAGTGAACGCGAAGGCGTAGCGACAGCAAGCAGTTGGAAGAGACGGAATAGCGGCTGGAAGTCATGGACAAAAATGTGCGGCTCTGTTAAGAGAATTTGACTTATGTTACCAGTGTTGTGCGCGTGCAAGAGGATTGTTTTTTTGTGGCTTTTCGCAGGGACCACGACGGCCATTCTGGCGCAAAACGCTTATGCTCCGCAAGGGGGCGAATATCCAATCGCTGGATCTTTACCTGGCGATCAGGTGTTTCCCCAGATCGCGCTTGGGACGAACGGCGGTTATCTGGTCTGGCAGGACAATGTGACGGATGGAGACGGCCTTGGTATAAGCGCGCGGAAAATCAACAGCAGCTTGTCGGGTTCTTTGGGAGTATTCCGAGTCAACCAACTGGGCGCGGGTGACCAGGAAAACGCGCGCGTGGCTTTGCTCAAAGATGGCGGTGCCGTTTTTGTGTGGCAGGGCGGAACGCCCGGGTTTCAACACATCTATGCGCGTTTTTTGAAAAGTGACGGAACTTTTGCGGCGGGAGATCTTCTGGTAAATACGTACACCAACAATCATCAGATCGATCCCACCGTTGCGGTTCTCGCGAACGGTAATGTGGTTGTCTCCTGGTCAAGCTACGGTCAGGACGGAAGCATGTACGGGGTCTATGCCCAGATTTTCTCGCCGACAGGCGATAGGATCGGCGCCGAATTTCAGGTAAATCAAACCACCTTCCTCAGTCAGCGCACTCCTGTGGTAGCCGGTTTGGTGGACGGCGGTTTTGTAGCTGCTTGGATTTCTGAAAAGTCCTTGGGAGTGGACACGAATGGCGCGCCAAGATATACGGCCATTGCTTGCGCGCGACTATTTGATTCAAGTGCCAATCCCAAAGGCGACGAGTTTCAAATCAACGCCGGTGGCGACATATCCGCCAACCCCTCCGTTGCAGCGTCTGCGAACGGCGGGTTCGCGGTAGCCTGGAGTAGAAAAGACGGCGCAGGGACTATCACGAGCATAATCGTCGGCGACAGTTGGGATGTTTACGTCCGCTGTTTCGATGCCGCCGGAAATGCAGCCAGTGCCGATTCGCGAATCAACACTTACACTTATGGTGATCAATTTGCGCCCAAAATCGCTTCGCTCGGATCGGATTTTCTGGCGGTCTGGACGAGCATTGCGCAGGACGGTTCCCGCGAGGGTGTATATGGACAATTCCTGTCGGCCAATGGCCAACCTTTGGGCGACGAATTTCGGGCGAACACAACCACCACCTCACAGCAGTTTCAGCCGTCATTGGCTTCCGACGGGGCTGGCCGGTTTTTAGTAGTATGGTCCAGCTTCGTTGGTGGTGGCTCCAGTTTTGACTTGTTTGCGCAGCGATACGCGGCCACCCCATCCCTTCCGGCTCCGGCGGCGCCGTTTGTTTACGCGCCGTTCATCCTGGACGGCAACGGAACATACCAGCCGCAATTGCAGGCCTCCTGGCCGCTCGTGGAGGGTTTGCCCGTTGCAAACTATGAGGTTTACGTGGATGGTGCCACGAGCCCGGCGACGACCACGACCGGCAACATATTTACGCTGACAGGCATTGTGCCGAGCAGCACACATTCCCTGCGACTGGATTATGTAACCACAGACGGGCGGCGATCACCGCTCTCCGCGGCAGTCAGCGGCACGACCTGGAGTGGCGCCAACTATGGAGGCATTCCGTTCGAGTGGATGACCGCCTGGTTCGGTCCGAACGTGCTCGACTGGCCCAAGCCGACCGACGACGGCGACGGCGACGGCGCGACCACCCTGCAGGAATTCCTCGCTGGCACGGCGCCAAACGATCCCAACAGTGTCATGCGCGTCCAGCTGGTGGCGACTGCCCAGGGTGCGCGTGTCAGTTGGAACACTCAGCCGGGATTTGTGTATCAAGTACAAGTGTCACAGAATCTCAGTTCCTGGGTTAACTTCGGTTCGGAACGGTTTGCCGCAGGGACAAACGATTCAATTCCAGCGAATGGATCGGGCAGCGCGGTTTATTACCGGGTGTTACGATTGCGCTAATGCGTTTTGTTATGTTGAATACACTGACCAGACTTTCAATCCTGTTTTTGCTGGCTGGCACGATGTCTCGGGCGCATGCGTTTTCGCTCCTGGGCCCTTACGCTATCGCCGGCGGTAACGTGTGGCAGGTGTTGCGGCTTGGCTATAATGAACCGGGCGATATCGGCGGGCCGATGAATGTGGCTGCCGGTGAGGAGTACCGGTGGAACACGCCCAACATCTTCTACGCCTACGATGCGCCGTTTCTGGATTTTTTTGGCACCCGTGGCGTGGAGGAGGTTGAGAAAGCGATCAAGATCATCAATGATTTGC
This sequence comes from Candidatus Angelobacter sp., assembly GCA_035607015.1. Lineage (NCBI taxonomy): Bacteria > Pseudomonadati > Acidobacteriota > Terriglobia > Candidatus Angelobacter > Candidatus Angelobacter sp. Next base: position 3,421 of record DATNDF010000445.1, read on the forward strand.
CGCCGGCCTCGGCGTTGAACGTTGATGATTATCCCATGACCACCGAAAGAATAAACTTTCGAGCGGCTGCTTTAGGATTATGGGACGTGAAATCCAGCGCACTAGCGGTGACTGTGGAGGAGATGGGTCTTGCTGCACCCCCTCGCTGGGTTTATTGCCTTCGTAATCGGGGTGTGCCACCGTCACCGCAGAATCCGCCGCCAGCCTTTTTCAACGTGATCCGTAGAAACTTTGATCCGGTGACAGCAGCGGAAAGTCCTTACATTAACGGTCGATTGTGGACCTACGCAGCCATACTCGACGGCATCGCTGATTCCATTCCCATTAATCAACCTGTGGATCCATTGGATCTTGGGCGGTTTGATCCTGTGGCTGCGTATTTGGATGCTTTTAGCGGCTTCAGCATTGGAAGTTACTATAGCGGCCTGACTAGGGATGATGTGGGGGCGATTCGATACATGCTCCGGCCAGACAACAAGAATTTTGAAGCGGCGTTGCCAGGGAGCACAAGCGCGGGGTTCTCGATCATTAGTGGTGGTGGTGGTGGAGGTCCTTGGACAATCCCTCCAAGCACCAACAGTCCCGGCGCCACAAACATAGTCGGCAGCACGAACGGTCTGATTGATCCGGCCGTGCGTTTTGGCGTGGACAAGATCACATTTATTCGCGGTGAGTATGATTCGCTTCTGGGCCAGTTTTTCACTCCCATCACCAATGTTTATGTGGAGACGATCGTGACAAATGGGATTCAGAGATCACAGAAGGTGCAACGTGTCATCACCACGCCGGACATTTTATACACCGCCCGCGACTTGCAAGGGATTCCAGATGTGAGTCCATTGATTCCCGGTTTTGCGATTAATGAACGAACGGACACTTCAAACTGGCGGAACGATGACAGTTTAAGTGGCGGGACCATTCTGCACGCGGGTCCCGGAGTGATTCAAGGTCCCATCGACATCGCTTTTAACAGCATAGGCTTCATGACGTTCGAGGGTCCAATTCCCGGCCCCGTTCTTGGCCTTAACAATCTGCCGTATTTCCTGTTCGCAGCATTCGATGGCACTACCAACGAACCCGTGGTTTTTTCCCAAGGCGGAAACATAACAATCCAACAGTTGGAACAACTGGCCTTGGGTAGATGATGAATGGAGAGCGCGGGTAAAAGCTTGAAGGCTATGAGACGTTATCTTTTTACAATCGCGTGCGCTGCAGGGGCGATGGTTTGCGTCCGCGCCGCGGATCCTCTCTACCATAACATTGGCACAGTTGACTGCGGCAGCGCTCCTCAGATTGACGCGACGGTGTTCATCAACGACGGCAGTTTCTGCGCGTTGCCCATAACCGGCAGCTTGATTCCAGCGAATCCGGCCATTCCGTACATGACGCAGAATACGCTGTGGTTTACAAATAACGGCTTGCTGCAGTCAGGCCCGGGTTTCCAGTTCGATTACCTTACAGCCGACGGAATTCACCATCCCGCCGCGGCTATTGTTAACAACGCCGGCAATCCCAGCTTTCCCGATACGATTTTTGGGTCTCAGTACGTTCTGCTGTCGGCCACCAACCTGGTGAACAAAGGAATGCTTGAGGTCGGTTCATCCGGCCTGATCCAACTCGGCGGTCAGAATGTCAAGATCGCCCGCAGCGGGCTCCTGGTCGATCCGGCGGGAGGCGGAGGCGGAGGCGGTTGCGTCGGAAGTTATCGAGGCGCGATAACCTCCACCAACTTCATCAATTTTTCGTCAGCGATTGATGATG
>DATNDF010000446.1 GCA_035607015.1 Candidatus Angelobacter sp.
AAACCATGCCTGCTCGCGTTTCCGCATCCGCGTGAAGAAGAAAACCGGGACCAGCCCGATCAACAAATAGGCAAGATTGAATTCCTCCACCGCACCGGTGATCAACATCCCCATCTGGTCCGCGAAGCGGCCCAAACTGGCCGTGGGATTGGTCTTCTCGTACTGGCCTCGCGTCAGGGCGTGAAGAAATCCGTCCCAGGTGCGCGGATACCCCCAGTTTAGAGGTGGGTTCGTCATCGAAGCTAGCGGCATGTAGAGGTAAAATGCCGCTCCGAGCACCCAGAACACGGCCAGGGTCGTCACCGGAAAAACATACGTGCCGTATGTTCGGGCCCGCATCAGCGTCCAACCGGAGGCCAGCACCAGCGCGGCTCCGATCAGACTGTGAACTACAAAGAAGGACAGGCTTTTGTTAAACCAAGCAGTCTTGCCCGCAGCCGTGCTGAACAACGTAAGGACATAGATGGCCGTCGCGGCAAGAATGATTTTGCGCCACGCGGCTGATGGATCCGGAGGCGCGCCCTTTTTCGTGAGCAGCGGCGGAATCGCAAAACCTGCCAGCGCCGCAAAACCGGCGAGGTGCACCACCGGCAACAACGAGGATCGCGATTCGCTGATGTTGATCAGACCGGACACGGCCGCGACAAGAAAGACGAGATAACCCACTCCCGCAAACATCAGGATGTCGCGGCCCAGCGCCGACCATTGCTCCGCCCTCGTCATCGTCATTGACGCCAGCCACGCCCAGGCCGTGATGGACAGGACTCCGATGACAACGAAGATGACGAATAGCGGCCGGTTGCTGTCGAATGCGGTGAGCATGCCGTTCGATTTCGCGGCCAGGCCGATCAAAAAAATCACGCTGTTTCCCAGAAACAAATCCCGGCCCAGCCTGGGTTGCGCCGCCGCGATGGAGACCTCGATGCCCATCGCCGCGACGATCAAGGTCATATGGTTGGTGAAGCAAAGCCCGAACAGGAACATGGCCCAGTAGAGGTAGCGCATCTGGTGAGGCGCATAAACCCAGCGCAACAAAAAGCACAGCACACCCATGAACGAAAGCAGGCTGAACGGATAAACCTCGACGATGACGGCCTGGCTCCACATGAATCCGTTGAAGCCAATCAGCATTCCCGCCACGTAACCTGCCAGCACGCACAACGCGTTTTCCACGCGCCGGTCGATGTTTTTGAACTCCTCGATTCCTTCAAGAATCATGCTGCTGCCCCGGGAGGCAATCAGCGCGATCAATCCGCACGCAAGCGCGCCCGAAACGGCCGACGCCAGGGCGACCCGCCACGCGATGTTCGACACCGGCACGAGCACGGTGAACAGCCAGGTAAACATCGTCCACACCGGATAGCCGGGCGGATGCGGGACCCCGGCGTAAAAAGAACCGGTCGCCAGTTCGCCGGAGTCTTCCAGGGTCAGGTCAGGAGCCAGGGTCAGGTAATAACCGATGAACACGAGCAGTGCCGTGACGCCAAAGGTCAGCCAGTCGGTTTTGCGGAATAGCGGTGGTGTGGGAGGCCTGGCGCCGGGGCCGGGAACAGTCTGATTTGGAGCCGGCCTGCCCTGCTCCTTGGCCGGCTTCAATTTGTCTGTGCTCATCGTTTATCGCTTCAGATAATTCGTCCGCGACTGCGGAAAAGAGGCCATACTTGAAGTGGAATGACCGTGGTTTGTCCATTCAAAAGTTCCCGGCCGCACGCCATTCCGCTCGCCGACGAACCCCCCCGGCAGGTACGCCGTAAAGCTCGCGTTGCTCAACGTCATCGCCATCATCGGCGACTGGTTGGATGCGACCGCCAGCCGCGCCAGTTCGCCGCTGCGCTGGTTGAAGGCGATCACCAGAAACAGCAAACACACCGTCGCCGGCGCCAGCCAGCCGAACGAGAACTGCCGCGCCCGCACAGCGACGGCCGGTCTCACGAACAGTTTCGCCTTAAGCCCCGCGGACGGGCGGCGCGGCGTCCAGGAATGCAGTTGAGTCTCCAATGGATTCCAGTTGTTCATACTTCTCTCCTTTCAGGCGGGATCGGATTTTTTGCAGGCCGTAGCGATAGCGCCCGGCCACGGTGTTCGGGGAAAGTTCCAGCAGTTCCCCGATTTCTTCAAAAGTGTATTCATGCCATATTTTCAAAACGATGGCTTCGCGTTGCTCCACGGGCAACGCGGACAGGCAACGCATCGCCGCAAGTTCCTGCGGTGTTTCGTCCGGCAGACGGTCGAACCACCGCCGCGATTCCAGTTCCCGCGCCAGCCGCCGCCACAGGCTCCGTCGATAGTTCAATGCGCGGTTGCGAAAGGCACGGACGCAATAGTGTTCGGGCTGCATCGGTGGTTGTTCGCGCCGGACCAGCGCCACGAACGTCTCTTGAAGGACATCCTCCGCCTCGTTATGGCTCAAACCCAGCGCCCGACCGTACAAAATAAGTTCAGCCGCCTTCGATTCGTAAAGGCGCTCACACCAGCCCGGTTCGGCTTCTATGCTCACATCAGTTCATCTGAATGGACACCAGACAACGGGGATTTGTATAAAAGAATGTCGAAGTCTGCAATCACTGCCATCCCAGCAGACGACCGCCCTGATACGTGATGAAGGCCAGGACCCAGGCGAGGATACCCATGTAAAGCCACTGGAAAGCCGGCCATTTCCACGAGTTCGTTTCGCGCCGGACGATGGCGACGGTGCTCACGCATTGCAGCGCAAACACGTAAAAAACCATCAAAGTGACGGCGACGAGCGGCGTGTAAACGGGTGAGCCGTCCGGCTTCCTTTGCTGTTGGAGCGTTTCGGCCAGGCTCCTGATGCCCGATGCGGATTTGTCGTAGCCACCGACATTATAGACCGTGGACATGGTGCTCACGAAAACCTCACGCGCGGCAAACGATGCCACGATGCCGATGCCCATTTTCCAGTCGAAACCCAAGGGCGCGATGGCCGGTTCAATGGCGCGCCCAAGACGGCCGGCAAAACTTTGTCGCAGCTTTTCGCCGGCCTCCACTTTGTCCAACTCGGCCAGCCTTTGCGCGGTGATTTCACCGTTGTCCTTTCCTTCGTTCAAGCTTCTGAGCTCCGCCGCTTTGATCGCCTCGCGTCTGGCTGCAAAATCGTTCTCCATCGCGGTTCCTCGAGGATACGTCGCCAGCGCCCACAACAAAATGTTGATGCCCAGAATCACCGTCCCCGCGCGGCGGAGGAACAATTTCGAGCGATCCCACATGTGCCGCAGCACGACACGCAACACGGGCCGCTTGTACGGCGGCAGTTCCATGATCAACAACGGCGTTTCACCCTTAAGCAGCGTTTTCTTGAACAGCCACGCCATCAGCAGCGCCACGATGATGCCCAGCAGATACATTGAAAGCATGGTCAAGCCCTGCAGTTTGAGGAAGCCGATGACGCGCTTGTCGGGAATGCACGCGGCAATGAGCAGTGTGTAAACCGGCAGCCGCGCCGAGCAGCTCATCAGCGGCGCGACCAGAATCGTCACCAGCCGGTCCTTCGGCGTTTCAATCGTCCGCGTGGCCATGATGCCCGGAATCGCACAGGCAAACGAGCTGAGCATGGGAATAAAGCTCTTGCCATGCAGGCCGACCTTGCTCATCAGCCGGTCCATTAAAAACGCCGCGCGCGCCATGTAACCCGTGTCTTCGAGAAAACCGATGAACAGGAACAACAGCAGGATTTGCGGCAGGAAGACAATCACCGCCCCGACGCCCGCGATCACTCCTTCCACCAGAAGGCTGTTCAAATCGCCGCGGGGAATGGCGCCGCCGACCACCCCGCCGAACCAGTCCACGGCTGATTGCAATGCGTCCATCGGTATTCTGGCGAACGTGAAAATGCTCTGGAACATCAGGGCCATGATGGCAACGAAAACCGTCACTCCCCAAAGCTTGTGCGTGAGCACGCGATCCAGTTTGTCGCTGAACGTTTCGCCCGGCGGCGCGAGTTCGGTGGTGGCCGCCTGCGCGATTTCCGCGACACGCGCGTAACGCCACTCGATCGGCGCGCCGCGCCAGTCAATGCCGTGGCCGTCGAGCCGCTTGCGCGCCGCGGCCACGGCGTCTTGAATCCTTTGCGGATAATGCGACGTGGACGAAGCCAGCGCTCTTTCGTTGCTGAGAAGGAGCAGCGCCTCCGCCGTGGCTTGCAAGCGCCGTTCGGAAAACGTTTCCGCGAGCAAATCTGCCAGACCGGTCGCCTCGATGCGGAACAAGCCGGGCAACTGGCAGAACAGTTTCGGCGCGGGAGATGCCGCGCGCCCGCTTCCAAAATCATTTCCAGACGACGATGGGGACAAGCGCGACACCTGTCCTGCGAGATGAGCCTCGCGACGCACGGATTCATTCGGACGCTCGCCGCTCGAAATGTTCGGCGCGTCCTCGCGCCGAACCGCGCCCGAGACGGACGCGCTCCCCAGTATATCAATGATTTTCTGCTTCAATTGAGCAATTCCTTTTCCAGTGCTGGCCACGACGGGCAACACCGGCACGCCAAGAATCCCGCCGAGTTTTTTTTCGTCAATGCGATGCCCGTTCGCCTCGGCCACATCCACCATGTTCAGCGCGATGAGCGCGGGATGGCCCAACTCGATGACTTGAGTCGCGTAATAGAGGTTGCGTTGCAGGTTCGACGCGTCCACGACGATGACGATCAAATCCGGGGGCGGCAGTTCCGGCAGGCGATTCAGCAGCACGTCGCGGGAAATTTGCTCGTCGAGGGAATTCGGGCTGAGGCTGTAAGTGCCGGGCAGATCAAGCAACGTGATGGAAACGTCCGGCGGTGTGCCTCGTAACCTGCCTTCTTTGCGCTCGACCGTGACACCGGCGTAATTACCGACCTTCGCGCGCAAACCGGTGAGCGCGTTGAACAGCGTGGTCTTGCCGCAGTTCGGATTGCCGGTCAGAGCGACGCAGGTCGGAGAGGCATTTTTCCGGATAGATTTTTCTTTGTCCGAAGCGGCTGCGCGATTCATTCTATCTATGTTGCCCTTGCAATATTTGCGAAGGTGAAAGGATCTTGCCGTTCGGTAATGTGACTAAGCCATCAGCTCCAATCGTAATCAACAAACTGATTTTATTAAAACTTCGGTTGGCTTCTGGCGAAATGCTTTCCACGTTTTCAAACTGCCAAACATCATCATGTCCCGTGACCACAATGATCGAACCAGAAGAATGAGGTACGGTTCCAATGTTTCCTGCTTTAATAGTCGTTATTCTTTTCGTGTGCCCACTATAGACGTAAATATTAGTTCCTGTGCGGTTTGAAACCCGAAGTTCCGTAAGAGTACAGCCGGTCAAAGCAAGGAGCAAACACATGAAGACGATTTTTGAAAACGAATTCATCATGTGCTCACCCTCACCAAAATCTGCTCAGCCTCCTGCTTGCGCAGCGTGAGATTGTAGCCGCGCACTTTGATTTCCACGGGATCGCCGAGTGGCGCAAAGCGAACAAGCTCAACAGTTGTTCCGACGATCAAACCCATTTCGAGCAGCCGGCTGCGGCGTTCGGCAGGGACTTTGATTTCGGCGACGGTGGCGGCGGCGCCGACCGCGAGCGAAGTCAGCGGTTGGGCTGAGGCAGCCATAACTCAGGCCGCCTGCTCTTCCTTGTGCAGCGGCTCGACCAGGATGGCGTCGGCCAATTCCGCGCTGATCCCGAGCCGGACGTTGCAGACCTGGCAGATGACGTTGTCCTGCTGGCTGAGGAGTTTGACGCTCTGTTCCTCACAAAAGCCGAGCTCGCGCAGACGTTGAGCAATTTCAGGCGAGGCGGAAAGCTGTTTGATCCGGCAGGCGGCGCCGACACGCATCTGACTGAGCGGGCACACGAAAGACTGTCCGCGACTCGCGGCAGCTTCGCTGACTGGCGGCTTTTTGCTCACAGCGCAGCCAAATTACCTTAATTGAGACTCGGTTGCAAGAATGATTTCCCCTTGGACTCCTTCGCTGAACGCCGCCCGCATCAACCGGTTGGAACCGCGCGCAGATCGTTCCCGGTGAAAGCCAACTGTTCTGTTTGACGGCGGTTGAAGCTATCCCGCAAAATCGCCCATCAAAATGAACTGTTCGAGTGACCTCGGGTGGCGCTGTCTGTTCCAAAGAGCAGGCGGTGAACGCGGCAATTGTTCATGGACAGCCTGAGCGTCCACCGCCCGCGGAACGTGGACTGGAAACGGGCCGCCGCGCTTCTTTACGGCGACTGGGGCACCAGCAAAGCGTATGTCATCGGCCTCGCCTTCGTCGCGGCAGGCTTTTCCTCGTTCCCCATCATTCTGGCCGTCTGCGCTGTCACGGGCCTGGTCGGATACAATTACATCATCGTCTGCAAACACTTTCCCGACGGCGGCGGCGTTTATTCTTCGGCGCGCGAGCAAAGCCGGGTGCTGGCGGTGCTGGGGTCACTGCTGCTGGTGGCGGACTTCATTGTCACAGCGGCGATGAGCTGTTGGGATGCGATGAGTTATTTCGGCGTCCCGAAACAGCACCTCAAAATGGCCACGACCGGTTTCATTCTGCTGATCGGGTTCATCAACTATTTCGGACCGAAACACTCCGGAAGCCTCGCGGTTTCACTGGCGATGCCGATGGTCCTCATCGTCGTCGCGATCATAGCATTGAGCGCGCCGCATTTCAGCATCGCCAACCTCGAACCGACACACGCGAGTTTTGCCAAAAACTGGGTGGCCTTCGCGGACGTCATTCTGGCGCTAAGCGGCGTCGAAGCCATTGCCAATCTGACGGGCGTAATGAAACTGGACGCGGGCGCCACACACGACCAGCCCAGCATCGCCGAGACGGCTAAAAAGGCGATTTGGCCGGTGGCCATCGAAGTGGTGCTGGGCACCGCTCTGCTCGGCTGGGCGATGCTTTCGCTGCCTCATTCGTTGTCCGACGGCATTCACAACCGTTACGAAGACATGCTTCGTTTTCTAGGCGAGCAGTACGGCGCAGCCGCACTTGGCCCGCGGTTTGGAGAAATCTTCGGGGTGGTCATCGGCGTCGTGGTCGGACTGCTGCTGTTGAGCGCGGTAAACACCGCCGTCGCAGCAATGATCGGGTTGATTTATATGCTCGCGCGGGACCGCGAAATGCCCCGCCCTTTCACGCGGCTCAATTCACATGGTGTTCCCTGGCCTGCCCTTGCCGTGGCGGTCGCGCTGCCGCTGGTCCTTGTGGTCTTGTCGGAGAACCTCCATTCGCTGGCCGACATGTACGCCATCGGCGTGGTCGGGGCGATCACCGTGAACCTTGGGTCGTCGTGTTTCAACCGGCGACTCCGTCTGAACTGGCGTGAACGGATTCTGATGGGGGCGACTTTTTTCCTGCTGTTCGCCGTTGAAGTAACCATCGCCAAGACGAAACCCGCCGCCCTGTTCTTTGCGACCTGTGTCCTGGGCGTGGGTTTCGGCCTGCGCTGGATCGCCATGAAGCGCGCGGGTCTGGAGACCGTCACGGTGAGCCGCGAAGTGGCCGCCGCCGTGTCCCCGGAAACGATCCCTGACTTCCGCGTAAATCTCGATGCCGGCCAGGCCATTCTTGTCGCGGCGCGCGGGATAACGCCGGTTTTGGGGTTTGCGCTGGAGGAAGCGCGGCTCCGCAAAGGCACTCTCTACGTTCTCTTCGTCAAGGAACTTGCCGTCGCGCTGCCAGGTCTTTTGGAGAACACGGACCGCCCGCGATGGCAGGATGATCTGCAGGCGTCCCGTATCATGTATACCATGCTCGAACAAGGCCAGCAGAACGCAGTCTCTGTCATCCCGCTCTATGCCGTCAGCGAAAATCCGGCCGCCACAATTCTCGACCTTTCAGCCACACTGGGCATCGACATTCTCATGCTCGGTTCGCCTCACCGAAATAAACTGGTATCGCTCCTCAAGGGCAATGTCGTCACCGAAGTCGCGCGCAGTCTTCCCGAGAACATCCAGTTGATCATCCACGGCTGACCGCGCATGCGATGGTGCGAAGTGACGCCATGCGCGTTCTCGCCGGATGCTCAGCTGTCCTCGCTTCGGGCCCTCTGCTACTGGCGAAAAAAAACTCAGCTGGTCAAATCGCAACACTCGACGGTGGATGAATACTTGTTCGATTTTGGCAGAAAAGATTTCGGTGCCTCCCGGTGGACTGGTTTGCAAGGACTTAACTTGACGGCCAAGCGACATGCCTGTTGATGGCATCGCCGGTGCTAGGACGGCGTGGTCTGGCAGAAAATCGGTCGCCTTTGGTTGACGGTCGCTTGCGAAAGCGGCCGTCCAGCGAGATCACAGGTTCCGTGTTTCAAATCTGATGTGGCGGGCAAGAAAACGGCTGTCGGCGGCGCGGCCGGACCGGTCGCACCCAGTCAGTAAAACTAAAACTCAAAACTATGAAGAAAGTCGAAGCCATCATAAAACCATTCAAACTGGAGGAAGTGAAGGATGCGCTCGGTGAAATCGGCATCGAGGGCATGACCATCACGGAAGTCAAAGGGTTCGGCCGCCAGAAGGGCCATACCGAAATCTACCGCGGTAGTGAATACACGGTGGACTTCCTGCCCAAAATCAAACTCGAACTGGTGCTCGCCGACAACCGCGTGGACGGCGCCGTGGCCGCCATCGTCAAGGCTGCCAAGACCGGCAAGATCGGCGACGGCAAGGTGTTCGTCTCCAAAGTGGACGAAGCCACCCGCATCCGCACTGAGGAGAAAGGCGATCAGGCAGTTTAGTCTTACAGCGCACTCAACCCATCAACGAAAAAAACTGATGAAAAAAACAATTTTCGCATTTCTTATTTGCGTCGGCTTGAACGCGGGCGTCTCTCTGCTCCGGGCGGCGGATGCTGTGCCAGCCAAGCCAAGCATTGAAGACCGGTTGGCAGACCTGGAAGCTTACGTCACGAACGGGACGCGCCAAACCAACGCCCCGACGGCGCTGGCCACGTCGCCCGGCCCCGGCCACAACGGCTTTCAAATGGTTTCTGCGGCACTGGTATTGTTCATGACCCTGCCGGGGCTGGCGTTGTTTTACGGCGGCCTGGTTCGCCGGAAGAATGTTCTGTCGGTGCTCGCTCAATGTCTGGGCATCGCGGGTCTGGTGAGTATCCTGTGGTGGCTGTGCGGATATAGTCTGGCATTCCATAGCGGCGGGAAGTTTCTCGGCACCCTCGACTGGAAATTCCTCAACGGCGTTGATTCGACTCCGAACCCTGATTACGGCGGGTGGGTTTCGCATAACGTCTATTCGATATATCAACTCATGTTCGCCATCATCACCCCGGCGCTGATCGTGGGGGCGATTGCCGAGCGAATGAAATTTTCCGCCATCCTTGCCTTCGTTACGCTTTGGATGTTCGTGGTCTATTTTCCCCTGGCACACATGGTCTGGGGTGTTGACGGCTACATGAATGGCGTGTGGAACAAGGATGCAGGCATTCATGCCATTGATTTTGCAGGCGGCACCGTGGTGCACATGTCTTCCGGGTGGTCGGCGTTGATTCTCTGCCTGTTTCTCGGCAAACGACTCGGCTTTGGCAAAGAACCGATGCCGCCCCACAGTATGGTGCTGTGCATGGTCGGCACCGGCATGTTGTGGGTCGGTTGGTACGGGTTCAACGCGGGCAGCGCTGTGGGGGCAGACGTCGTTGCCGCCAATGCTTTCACGACAACCACCATCGCAACCGCCGTGGCCTCCTTCGTCTGGGCGATGGCCGAGTATGCATTTAAAGGCAAACCCAGCATACTCGGTTTCTGCTCGGGCGCAGTAGCCGGGTTGGTGGTTATCACTCCCGCCTGCGGTTTTGTAAACGTTACTGGCGCGGTGGTCATCGGCATCTGCGCCGGGTTGGTTCCCTACTTTTTCTGCGCAAAAGTCAAAGGATGGTTCGGATACGATGACGCGCTCGACACATTCGGCGTCCATGCCGTTGGCGGCACGATGGGCGCTTTTCTGACCGGAATTCTCGCCGTACCCGCAAAACTCGCCGGTGGCGAGGTCAACCCGGCCGCCGTCAATTCCAATTTGGGAACCTACCTGGACAAGTACGTCGGCCATACTCTCTGGATTGAACAGATCAAAGCGATTTTTGTGACGCTGATCCTCGCGGTGGTCGGCACTGCAATCATCGCTGCCATTGTGCGAGCGACCCTCGGTCTCCGTGCGGACGAGGAAGTCGAGACTCTCGGTCTCGACCTCTCCGAGCACGGCGAAGAAGGTTACCACGGCGCATAATAATCCCGCTTAACTTCAACCAACTATTCGCGCAACTGTGCCAGTCCGCGGGAGGAACCGCGGCTGGCACAGCAACGCGCTAAAAAGCAAAACAACAAAAAAGAACAACATGAGCACAGCGAAGCAAGTGATAGAGACGGCGAAGAAGGCTGGGGCGAAGATGGTGGACATCAAGTTTGTGGACACCTTCGGCACCTGGCAGCATTTCACGATTCCCTTCAGTGAAT
>DATNDF010000447.1 GCA_035607015.1 Candidatus Angelobacter sp.
CGCCCATGCCACTTTTTATAATTCGCGCGTGTACGGATTTTTTGCTATCACCGTTCGCGAATGTTTCTTATTATTCTCACCAACCGTCGGCGAGGAAGGGTTCGGCCACGGCCGCCACAGGGTGCTGTTTGACCCACATGCCTGCATTTGAACCGTTGCCAGAAGATTGGAATGGAGTCCTTTTCGCGTTGTGCTGTTGCGCGTTTTGGGGGATCGCGCCGGCGGTTCGGTTGAGTATCGTACCCCGTGTTCAGGGTGTTCATGCGGGAGGAGGAGGTTGCGATGGAGGAGAGCGGCGCGGCCTGTGGTTGCGCCTTCGAGGTCTTGTCATCTGATTTTTGTTTTCAATCGTATTTGATTTCACGTCTCACGCTCGCCGCGAAAACTGGGTGTTCCAGTTGACGCCGCGAGCCATGAAAGGGAAACGCACATGAGCTCCAAGTCCAAATGTATGATCGCGGCCGCCGCCATGGCCGGCCTTCTCGCTGGCGCTGCTTCACGCACAATGGCGTCCACTCCAGTCGCGTCCTCCGGGGTCTCGATCTCGCCCAGCACCGTCAAAGCGTCGAGCACTGTCGACACCCGCCTCGGTTCCAAGGCACTTGTCGACGATACCTCCAAGACCACCAAGCATGACTGCAAGGGCAAGAATGCCTGCAAGGGCCAGGGCGGTTGCAAGACCGGCGACAATGGTTGCAAAGGCAAGAATAGCTGCAAGGGCAAGGGCGGCTGCAAGACCAATCAAGCCCCCTAGCTGTAAGCCACTCGCCGATTTGTTCATCCTATGATGTACCCGGACCCCCGTGCGGGAAACCGCCCGGGTGTCCTTTGACGGAAGAAAATCCGCGGAAGAAAATCTGAATGTCGAAATCCGAAATCCGAAACAATATCGAAATTCGAATGAATGCAAATGCGAAACGTGGATCGCACCGACGAGCGGTTTGACCATCGTCATTTGGATTTGTTTTGGATTTCGATATTCGAATTTGTTTCGGATTTCGAGTTTCGGAGTTCGGATTTGGACCTACCCAGATGGCAGCAAATCGATTTAACGGCTACTCGGATCTCGGCGTTGGCATCGGGCTGCGGATTCCCCATTATCGCCATATTCTCAGCAAGAAGCCGACCTGCGACTGGTTCGAGATCATCAGCGAAAACTATATGTGCGATGCCGGCCGGCCCCTCGAGGTGCTCGACCAGATCCTCGAGCAATACAAGGTCGTGCAGCATGGCGTCAGCATCTACTTCGGCTCAACCGATCCGCTGAACCGCGAGCATCTCAAGCGTCTCAAGAACCTGATCAAGCGGACAAAGACTCCGTTTCTTTCCGATCATCTTTGCTGGGGGAGCGTGGACGGAACCTATTCGCACGATCTCCTGCCGATGCCGTACACGTTTGCCGCCGCCAAAGTGACGGCTCGCAAGGTGCGCGAGGCGCAGGACTCTCTGGAAGTGCCGATCTGCGTCGAGAATGTCAGCAGTTATGCCGAGTTCCATGCGTCGGAAATGACGGAATGGGAGTTCCTGAGCGAGGTGGTCGAACTGGCCGATTGCGGCATCCTTCTCGACGTGAACAACATCTATGTCTCGTCGATGAATCACACCTTCAATCCATACGATTACCTGAACAACATCCCGCACGATCGCGTCGGCCAGATCCATGTCGCGGGCCATTCCAAGTACGAAAAGTATATCCTCGACACCCACGATCACGCCCCGATCGATCCGGTCTGGCAGATGTATGGCCGGGCGATCGAGTTATGCGGCAGGACCAACACGCTGCTGGAATGGGATGCACACATCCCCAGTTTCGACGAGGTCCACGAGACGGCGCTAAAGGCGAATGATTTCATCGCCCGGTCACTGAAAAACGGCAATGCCAGGCAGGAGCGCCGACATGCGACCGTCGCTGTCTAAATCTCCAAAACGCAGTGGCATGGGCGGCCCGCCCATGTCTTCGGTAAGAAACACGGGCGGGCCGCCCGTGCCACGTCGTCAGACGATTGCCGAACTTCGCGAGCTTCAACGCCTCGCGTTCGCGACCATCAGCTTTCCCCTGACCAAAGCTGGCGACCCGCAGCGAACCTTCCGCGATGGCCGGCCCATGCGAGACGTCGCGGCGGGGTTTATCAAGCCCAACGATCGCCTCACGAGCCTCGAACGCATTGCCATCTACAATCGGCAATACTGGTATCGGCTGATGGATTGCCTGTGGGACGATTACCCCGGCTTGCGCGCCATCCTGGGCAAGCAGAAGTTTGAAAAACTGCGCATCGCGTATCTGACACGCTATCCCTCGCGCTCATTCACATTGCGAAATCTGGGCGACCACCTCGTGCAGTTTCTCGAAGAAGAGCCGCAATACACCGCGCCCAACGGAGACATCTGCCTCGACATGGCCCGCTTCGAATGGGCGCAGGTGGTGGCGTTCGACGGAGAAGAACGGCCACCATTGGCGGTGGATGACCTGCTCGGCCAGGATCCCGCCAAACTGCGTTTGTCGCTTCAGCCATATCTGACGTTGTTGGAGATGGATTACCCGCTGGACGATTTCGTGATTGCGGTAAAGAAGCGTGATGAAGCCATGCGCTCGCAAGCCAGCAACGCGATGGAAGCCGAGCGGATCGAGAGCAATCGCCGGCGGTCGCGCATTCCCAGGCGCGAGAAGATTTTTCTCGCGGTACATCGCCACGAGAATGATTTATATTACAAGCGGCTCGATCCGGCGGAGTACCAGTTGCTGATCCTGCTGCGCGATGGGAAGACGCTTGCTGATGCGTGCAGTCGCGTCATCTCTGAGTATGATGATCTGGATTGGACCGCGCGCATTCAACGGTGTTTTGCCCGTTGGACCGAAACCGGCTGGTTTTGTAAACGGCACTAATCGTGACACGGGCGTCCCGCCCGTGGGAACTCCGTGAAATTGCGAGTGTGCTGATTTTGAACTGACGTGGCATGGGCGCCCCGCCCATGTTTTCGGTTAAAAACACGGGCGGGCCGCCCGTGCCACAGCTTGTGAAACCGGCTCTAG
>DATNDF010000448.1 GCA_035607015.1 Candidatus Angelobacter sp.
TGCTGAAGCTGCTTTACGAGTGCCAGCGCCACGTCGCTCAACAGGTTGCGCTCGTGAAATTCGTCAAACAACACCGCGCCCACGTCCGACAACGTCCGGTCATCCTGAAGCCAGCGCAGCAGAATTCCCTCGGTGACGTAACAGATTCGTGTGCCGAGGGAGGTCTGGTCGTCGAAGCGGATCTGGTAGCCCACCTCCTGGCCCAATTTGCTGCCGCGCTCCCACGCCACGCGCGCCGCCACGGTTCGGGCAGCAACCCGGCGCGGTTGAAGGACGACGATCTTTCCCGCGCCGACCAAACCGGCATCGAGCAGCATCTGCGGCACCTGTGTCGTTTTGCCCGAACCCGTGGGCGCGACGAGTACGAGCCGGTTGCCAGAACGAAGCGCTTGGACAATTGACGAGTGAATCTGCCATACGTGCAGGGAGGAGTTCATGGCAGAATCGCGGGGAGCGCGGCGGTCTGTCCCGTCGAACCGGCGCCTAAAGTTTCAAATGCCGCAGCACCAGCGCGCCAAGGCTCAAAACGGACATCAGTCCGTTCGGTATGAACTTTTTTGTTTTGGTCAGGCGAACGGCGAAGAACACCAGCAGCACCGCCAGCAGGACGTCCGCGAACAAGTCCGCAACGCGCGGCTGAAATATTACGCCGCTGGCGCACAAACTCAGGACAGCCGCGAACGCAGCCGCCATGATAAGGGACATTTTGCTGCCCGCTTTGAGATAGCCGACCAGGCCTCCCAGAAAGAGGAGCACAATATAAATCCAGAGAATTTTGTTCGGTGTCATAGATTCAATGTTGCAAGGGCAACGTTAGCGACAATCCACCGTAAAGAACATAAGGAAATATGGACCCTGATTCCCGACGAAATGTGCGCTGTTCGCCGGATTTCAACTTTCCACCACTTGTAAACTCAGGATCTCGCCCGGTTCGCACTCGGCGATGACTTCAAACGGTCGGCAGCAGACGGTGCAATCCGTGGTGAAGCGTTGCGACGTGACGCTCGTGTCAACGACCAGTTCCACGCGCTGGCCGCAGAACGGACAAAAGATGATCTCTGAGGCTTCCATCGTTCGGAACAAATTCGCCCAGTTGCGGCGCAAAGCAACCATGTTCTCGATGGACGCCGGTTGCGCCAGCCTTGAGAAGATTCAGCGCCCCTTTGGAAAATTCTTTGCGTTCCGGGCAGTCGGTCCGCGCGCAAGGAATCCCGGTTGTCCATCTCTTCATGGGAGCGGCCCTTCGAATCGAGCGAACCCGGATCGTTCTCGAAGTGTGCTCGTGCCAGACGGCGGGACGCGTGCGGGATTTGACTGGCCGGGATTGAGTTGAATAGCGACAATCAGTGCGGCATCTAAATCCCGGTCTGGACGGATGAAAACGATTCTGACACCGCTGGCGTGGATGATTTTGGCGAACGTCCTTACCTTTCCCGGCGCGCAGCAGGCTGCGGAGGCGTCGTTGCCGTCCGTGGATGCCGTGCTCAAGCGAGTCGTGGAAACCTCGGAAAAGGAGAATGAAAATGACCGCGCCTTCAATCAGCATTACCGCTACACGCGAGCGAAGGTGACCGAGTACCGGAATGCTCGTGGCGATCTGAAGAAGCGCGAGGAGAAAAGAAGTCAGAACAATCCGGAAGTCGTCCCGGCCGCGTTCCGCCCGTCGTCGGAAACGGAGGCAACACCGGAAAAGAACCCCGGGAACAAGGGCCCGGTTACGGATGCCAGTTCCAATGTTCGTGGAAAGGCCTTCGAGAAAAAGGATTTTGCGCTGAATGGCGACCTCCTTGGCCGCTTTCAATTCACGGTTGCAGGACGCGAAACAGTCAATGGACGTTCCGCGCTCGTGCTTGAATTCAAGCCGCGGAGCAGAGACCTCCCGGAGCGGAACATCAAGGACCGTTTCATCAACAAGGCCGCGGGCAGGTTGTGGGTGGATGAAGGCGACTCGGTGCTCGTCAAGGTTGCCGTGCATCTGACGGAAAAAGTTAACGTGGTGGGCGGCCTGGTCGGCTCGATCTGGAAATTTGATTACGCCTTCGATCGTGAACGGACGACCGACGGGCTCTGGTTCACGCACGGCGTTGACTGGCACCTCGAAGGCCGCGAGGTTATTGTGCGCCGCACGGTGGATTACCATGAGGAGAAGTCGGAAGTGCGGAAGGCGTGGTAGCTCGGTCCGCCGGGCTTCTTTTCTCAGAATCTGGCTTTCCTCTCGCGACGGGTCTTCGCTATCCTTGCGCCGTGACTCCAGGTGCCGACTATCTCGATCAATGCCGGGAATTGATCGCCGTCGTCGAAAAACAGCAGGCGGCGATTCAACAGGCGGCCGGCTGGTTTGCGGAAACGATTCTTGCGGGGAGGATGGTGCATTTGTTCGGCTCGGGGCACAGCCGGATTCTGGTCGAGGAAATGTGGCCGCGCTACGGGTCATTTCCGGGATTCAACCCCATCGTCGAGCTTTCGCTGAGTTTTCACAATCTCGTCGTCGGCCCGAACGGACAGCGCCAGGCGATGTTCCTGGAGAACGTCAGCGGACTCGCGGCCAGGATTTTGAGGAACTTCAACCTCTCGCCGCAGGACTCCGCTCTTGTGGCATCGTCAAGCGGCTGCAACGTGGTGCCGGTTGAAATGGCCGAACATTTTCGCGAGCGCGGAATCAAAGTTGTCGCCATCGTCAGCCGCAAACACGCCGATGCCAGCCGCAGTCGGCACCCGAACGGAAGGAAACTTCACGACTGCGCCGACCTCACGCTCGACACGGGCGCGCCGGTGGGCGACGCCATGGTGCAGGTTGACGGCCTGGAAGCGCGCGTGTCTCCCGGCTCGACAGTGGGCGGTTGTTTGCTGGTGAACTCGATCAAGGCGGAAGTGGCGTTGCGGCTAGCGCGGGCCGGCAAACCACCCAGGGTGCTGGTGGCCGGCGCGATCGCGGGCGCGGAAAAATCCGCGGCGATTTTTGAAGCCGCGTACGACGAACACGCGCGGCGGCTGGCGCGACTTTATCAGGATCTGGGCATTTGAACCGACCAGCGGAGGAATAAGTCCGGTCCGCACCAACGCCGAAAAACAGAAAGGCTCATGAAAGAACAACCGTTGCGAACGACCGTGATCGGCAGTTACCCGTTCCCCGGCTGGCTCGAGTTCGCTTGCCAGAACCTTGACAAGTTCGGCGAGACGGACCGCGAGGAACTCATTGAGGATGCCGTTTCCATCGCGATTCACGATCAGTTGGACGCGGGCCTCGATGTTATAACTGACGGCGAACAGACGCGCCTTGATTTCAACCTTTCGTTTTACGGGTTTCTCGAAGGCATCGAACTGGAGTCGGCGCCGCCGCGGCGGTTTGGCCCGCCGGCGCACGATCAACGCGGTCGCCATAAACTCATCGGTGAAATTCGCGCGCCGCGCGGTTTGGGAACCGTGCGGGACTTTCAGCGGTTGCATCGACTCGCGGCAATCGGTCCGGGAACGCGGGAGCCGGATCGCGGAACCGCGCTCAAGGCCAGCGTTCCCGGTCCTTTCACACTTAGCGGACGCATCGTGCCGAACCAGCGGTACTATGACCGTTACTGGCTTACCGAAGCCTTGTTGCCGATTGTCCGCGAAGAGCTCATGGAACTGGTGCGGGCAGGCTGTCAGGAGATATGCGTGGATGAGCCTTCAATGAGTTGCTACGCGCACCGAGAGGATCCCAAGCGCCTCGTTGATATTTTCAACCGCACCGTGAACCCCATCTATCGCAAGTGCCGACTTTCAACCCACCTCTGCTTTGGCAATTTCAAGGGCCGGGCGGTCGGCCCGCGCCGCTATGCGCCAATGTTTCCGGCGTTTAACGACCTGATGGTGGACGAAATCCACGTCGAGATGGCCAGCCGCGAGTTCGCCGAGCTGGAAATCATCGGCGAGATCGCGAAACAAAAAGACGTGGCCGTCGGGATCATTGACGTGAAGAGCTATTACATCGAAACCGTGGACGACGTCGCGAATCGCGTGCGCGCGTGCCTGAAGCATGCGCCCGCGGAGCGCCTGTCATTCGCGCCGGATTGCGGCCTGAGCCAGACCGCGCGCTGGGCGGCGAAACAGAAGCTGAAGAACATGGTGGACGGGGTGAAGAAGGTTCGAAAGGAACTCTCCGTTTGAGGAACGACAACTCCAGCATTCCGCTTTTCGATCGCGGTCCAGGAACATGATCAAACCCGCGCTTCAAGACGACGCTTTCCTCGCCGATGTTGCGGCGGCGCGCGAGGACTCCGGGCATTTCCATCTCTGGTGGCTCGGCCAAAGCGGCTTCCTTCTCCAGTGGCAAGGCCGGCATTTGTTGTTCGATCCATATCTTTCCGAATCGCTGACGAAGAAGTACGCGGGCACCGACAAGCCTCATGTGCGGATGACGGAGCGCGTTGTCGCGCCGGATCGGCTGAATTTCATGGACGTTGTCACGTCGAGCCACAATCACACCGACCATCTCGACGCCGAGACCCTGATGCCATTGCTGCGCGCCAATCCCAAGGCGGAGTTGGTGATTCCCGAGGCCAATCGCGAGTTTGTCGTGGACCGGTTGAAGATTCCGATTGAACTGCCGCGCGGCCTGGAGGCAGGGCAGTTCACGACGATCGGCCCGTTCAGGATTCATGCAGTTCCCGCGGCGCACGAACAACTGGAGAAGGACGCCGGCGGCCGGCACCGATTTCTCGGGTACGTCGTCGAGTTCGGCGAATGGTCCGTTTATCACAGCGGCGACACGGTGCTCTACGACGGCATGAGCGATTTGTTGAAGCGCTGGCGCATTGATGTCGCGTTGCTCCCAATCAACGGGCGTCTGCGGGAGCGGCGGGTGGATGGCAATCTCTGGGGACGCGAGGCGGCGCAACTGGCCAGGGACATCGGGGCGCGGCTGGCGATTCCGTGCCACTTCGAGATGTTCGAGTTTAATACGGCAGCGCCTGACGAATTTGTGACCGGATGTGAACATCTGGACCAGCCACATCGCGTATTGCGAGCGGGCGAACGGTGGAGCAGTGCGGAACTGAAATGAACCGGCGCGAGTGGCGCGCCAAAGATGCGTGACGAATGCGGAGCCGGTTGGTCGAATCCGCAATGAACCGCCGTTCAGGTCGCGGGTCGCGGCCTTTTGTGGATTTCTGCAGGTTGCGCGGAACGTAACTTGACAATCCTCCACGGTTTTCCCAACGTGACAATGTCCTGAAGCCCGATTAACTCAGACCCATACCAACATGGAAACCGCCACTGCACCGGTTCCCGCCGGGGAAAACAAACCTCCCGCCGGTTCACTGGCCGGTCGTTTGTTCAACGTGTTCGCCGCCCCGGGCGACGTGTTCGACGAAGTCAAATCGGCCAAAACACAGACCACCACCTGGTTGGTCCCGGTCCTTCTGAGTTGCCTTATCGGCATCATCTATTCGGTTGTAGTTTTTTCGCAGGACAGCATCGTTCATTCGATACGAGAAGCGCAGGAAACAGCCGTGCAGAAACAGGTCGCCGCGGGCATAATTACTCAACAGCAAGCGGACCAGGCGGCGTCGTTCATGGAGATATTCTCGAGTCCCACTGTGTTGAAGATCATCGGCTCGATCGGCGCCGTTATTGGGGGTTTTGCTTATGTTTTTCTGATCGCGTTGGCGTTATTCTTGATCGGAGCAAAGCCGTCCGAAGCAAAGCGGTGGCCTCGGAGAATCGGAGCAGCATTCGCAGGCTGCGCCGCGGGTTTGATGGCGTTCCAACTGACCGGAGGGCAATCTTTGGTGTCGCGACTGCTCGTCGCTCTTCTGACGGCCACGGCGATTCTTGTTGTGGCAATCGCGATTGCGCTGCTCATCGACCGAATCGCGCCGTTTGGCGGCTCATTTTCATATATGAAGGCGGTCGAGATCGCGGCCCTTGCCGGGATGATAAACGTTCTGGGCGGGTTGATCGCCATGCTTCTCGCCGTCGTGATGGGGAACATTGCGATGACACCCGGGCCGGTATTGCTGGTACATGATTTCAATCCAGCCAACAAATTGCACGTCCTCCTTTCGCAGGTAAACCTGATGATGCTTTGGTATCTTGCAGTGCTGGCGGTGGCACTGTCGAAGTTGAGCGGCGCTTCTTTCGGCAAAGCCGCGACCTGGTTGTTTGCGATCTGGGTGGTGCGGGTGCTTGTATCAACCCTGCCGGGGTGGGGGCGGTGAGACAGGTTACAATCTCGAGTCCGGCCTTGTAATGGGCCTGATCGAAAAAAACATACAAAATCCGCCGCAACAGACTCTATTACTTGAAACAAAACCTGGATATCGGGTGTCTTTCGGGGAACGCAAATGGCAAATCCAAAAAGTAAAAAACGCAGAAAAATCGTCATTTTTACGGCGATCGGACTCGTCCTGGTCGGGCTGACGGTGGCCGCGGTGTTCCGGAAGCGCGAGCCGGTCATCACCGTCCAGGTCGAGAAGTCCGCGCGACGCAACCTCACCGAGACCGTCGTGGCCAACGGCAAGATTCAGCCGGTGTTGCAGGTGAAGATCAGTCCGGAGGTCAGCGGGGAAATCATTGACCTGCCGGTCAAGGAGGGGCAGGCGGTAAAGAAAGGCGATCTGCTCGTGAAGATCAACCCGGATGTTTATATCTCCAATCGCAAATCGGCGGAGGCCAGTTATATGTCCGCCTCAGCGAGCCGGGACCTGGCCGAAGCCAACATGAAAAAGGCTGAACTCGAGTTCAAGCGGAACGAGGAGCTGCTCCGCGCCAAACTGGTTTCCGAATCAACCTTCCTCGAATTCAAGACCGGCTTCGACGTTGCCAAGGCCCAGTATCAATCCGCCATCCATCAGGTGGATGTCGCCAATGCGTCGTTGTCACGCACCGTGGAGGAACTGGCAAAGACGACCATCGTGTCGCCGTTGAACGGAACGATCAGCAAACTGAACTCGCGGCTGGGCGAACGCGTGGTGGGCACCTCCATGATGGCCGGCACGGAAATTATGATCGTGGCCGACCTGAATGAAATGGAGGCGCGGGTTGATCTCGGCGAAATCGACGTCGTGTTGATCAAGCCCGGACAGAAGGCGAAACTGGAGGTGGACGCGTTTCGGGACCGCAAATTCGACGGGACCGTCACCGAGATTGCCAATTCATCAAACGATTCCGGCCTGTCCGCGGCGTCGGGCGGAGGTGGCGGCAGTTCACAGGAGGCGACCAAGTTTCAGGTGAAGATACACGTCAACGAAAAGGAAAATTTCCGTCCCGGCATGTCGGTGACCTCGGAGATCGAGACACGCTACCGCACCAACGTCCTTTCCGTCCCGATTCAGAGCGTGACGACGCGTTTGCCCAAGGAACCCGCCAGCAAAGGCCGGACGAACGGGGTTGTTCTGGCCGGGAACACCGCAGGTTCCGCAATGGCCGCCGATGCTTCCTCTGCAAGCGGGTCGAGCACCAACAAGACGGAGAAGAAGGCCAGTGAGGCGCCGAAACCGATCGAGGTTGTGTTTGTCGTCGAAGGCGACCATGTAAAGATGGTTCCCGTCAAGCGGGGCATCTCCGACGATTCCCATGTGGAAATCATCGAAGGACTGAAAGAGGGCGAAGAAGTCGTTTCGGGCGGGTACAAGGCCATCAGCCGCGAACTGGAGGACGGGAAAAAGGTCGGCAAGGGCAAAGTGGAGGCCGAGAAGGAC
>DATNDF010000449.1 GCA_035607015.1 Candidatus Angelobacter sp.
CCTGTTTTCTGGGCGCTGGACCTTGGAGCGCCGGCAACAATCCAGGCCGAGGCAAAGAATTATGACCCGAAGAAGGACGCGCTGACCTATCCGATGGGCGCAATTGTGAACTTTGAGTTCCCGGCCAACGGCAAGCGCGGTCCGGTGAAATTGATCTGGTACGACGGCACCGAACTTCCCCCGCGTCCGGCCGACATGGACCCGGACGACAAACTCGAAGGCACCGGAGCGATCGTGATGGGCGACAAGGGAACCATCGTTTATGGATCGCACGGAGCGGCACGCGTGCGCATCATTCCGGACGCGAAGATGGACGCCTACCGGAAGCCGGCCAAAACCATTCCGCGCGTGAAGGAACACCACGACGACTGGATCAAGGCGATTAAAAGCGGCCGGAAGGCGGGCTCGAACTTCAATTACGGCGGACCACTGACGGAGATAGCGATGCTTGGCATCATCGGCATGCGCCTGCTCGGACAAAAACTGGAATGGAATGGCAAAGACATGCGCTTCACGAATTCAAAAGAAGCCAACCAGTTCATCCGGCCGGCATTCCGCAACGGTTGGAAACTATAGCGGGGTTGACGGATATCCGCGTGTCCTCCGGGAGGATGAACGCGCGCCAGGATCACTTTCCGCTGACGAGGGCTGGTTTCGGTTTTGGCAAGGTGGTTGCGGTGTTCGTAACGGCACTGTTCGGCGGCGCGGATTCCCGAAGGAAATTCTCAAGGATGGCCAGATAACCATCGAGTGCCCCGCCGTCATCACCGCCAAGGTCGCGCTTGAGCTCCTTCAACTGGTCCGCCGCCGACTTTGCCTCCGCGCGAATATCGTTCATCGTCAGCTTGCCGCTCAACAGGCCGCCCACCATCTCATTGAACTTGTCGTTCGCTTCCGGCCCCGCATCGGCCAGAAATTGCGCCTGCACCTGCCGGATGAAATTCGTGTTCGCGCCGAGCTGGCGGAGCGCCGCGGAGAGATCGACCGTGCCGTTGGTAAGTTGAACAGAAGCGCCGGACCGGCCGTTGGTCACGGATGCCACGCGCGCGGCGTTCGTGACCGCGCCGGCGCCGAAAGTGACGAGCGCCACCTTCTCACGCGGCAGGCGCACCGTGCCCAGCACTTCGCTGCGCAGGACGAGCGTGTTGGTATCGAGCGACAGGACCTTGCCGGAATAATGATCACCGTTCTGCATTTGAATCTGGTCGGCGCGAAGCGACAGCGGGAGGGCGAACAGCAACACGGCGGCACAGGCCGCGCCGAATTCTCCCGGAACGGTGCGACCGGCCATCCTTGTCGGGCGGGGGTTGTTCATGACAGTGCAAAACTACCTCTCATTCGCGATTCCCGCAAAAGGAAATCAGCGCGGCGCGGGAAAGGCTGGGACATCGTGGCCCCCCCTGCGAAGATCAAAATGTTGAGCAATTGCCGCAAGAATGAATCTGGAAACAAAATCCGTCGCCCGTTCCGGGGCTTCACCCAGCGGCACACCGAGACGGAGAAAATCTTTGGTGTTCATGTCAATCAATACGGCGCGGCAATCGCCTCAAATTTCATGTCATTGAAATCGTGCAGCAGCTTCTCGCTTGAAAGTTTTCCTCTGCCCAACTGCACGGCCCGCAATTGGCCCTCGACCGCGAAAACCAAACGACCATCCACGTAGTCCGCCCATTCCCAGTCTGGAAACGCGAGCAGAGTGTTGGTGGACTCCTGCCGCAACTCATGAGCATCCCAATAGCAACCACGACCCGGCGGTGCGTCGAGTTCGGAGAACGCAAATTTTCGCAACGTCCATGACTTTGGCAACTTCTTCTCAAAGACTGTCGCTTCCTGCACTTCTTCACCGTGCATTACCCAGCCATCGCGTTTGAGACGGTTGAAGTAAACCGTCAGACACTCTCCGCCGAAATGGTGTTTGGGATGGACATTTGGATTTGCACGCAACTGGCTCGACTTCTTCAACTCAATATGCCCGCGACCGTCGTTCAACCAGAACTCCCGCTTCGACAAAAATAATCCACCACCATGCCAGCAATCGCCTTTGGCATAGAGGTCCACAGCTTTGAGATATGGAACGCGCGAAATGGCCGTCCATGCGCCCTTGGTTTCTGATTCCCAGCGACCATTCATGGCAAAGTAAATGAGATGCTTTCCGTCTGGCGACAAATCGCAGCGCCGCTCGTATATCCGCCCGCGCATCCACTGGCCGAGCTTGAAAGTATTCCGCCCGCGATTCCATAGGACCGTGCAGACGGACTTCGATGGCCCGCGCCGGATCACCAGCCCGATCTTTGCACTCCGCGCCAGCAATACATGCAGCCGGGCAGGAAACTTGCCGTGGTCCGAAGGCGGCTGAGCGCTGACGCGAAGAAAATCTCTGGTATTCATGAATTCAATTCGCGAGCAACTTCAAGAACCTACTCGTTCGTAATGTTTGTCCAACTTCTTCGCCTTCACGAGTAGCTCCCATCCGTTGATGGCCAAGACAGCGAAAGCTTCTTCGCGGTAGCGAAAATCTGGCCCGTTGTAGTTTTCGATTGAAGCAATCGCGGCAGCGATGGCTCCATCTAAAAGTTCCTTTGAGCGTGCTTTCATGTTGAAATGTTTATTCGATTTTCAAAAAGAGAGCGAGTTTTGACATCCGCTCTTCCGATTGGGTCAAGGCCACGCCTTGTCGTTCAGGAACAGTTTCCACTCGGCGACGGCGCGGGCGTTGCGGAGGAGCGCCAGCAGTTCCTTCGGCGCGCCAAATCCAAAGCATTGCTTTCTCCCGGTCGCGTTGCAATAAATCCCGCATGGCATCCGCTTACACTTTTCACTTCCACACAGCATCCTTGAGGGCCCGCAGATATTCCCGCGGGATTCCGGACCTCGGGCGATTCGTAGCGACACTGTTGCTGTTTGCGTTCCTCGCAACCAATGCCGCAGCCCAGACGAATCAGGCCAAATCCAAGCCGGACGAAGCCACCGAAGCTTATCTTCGCGAACACTACACGAAATACGAATACCGCATTCCCATGCGCGACGGCGTGCACCTGTTCACACGCGTTTATGCGCCCAAGGACGACTCACAGACGTGGCCCATCCTGCTCACGCGCACGCCCTACGCGCTGAAACCCTACGGCGAGGACAACTACAACACGCCGAGCGGCTCGTTCGAGACGTTCGCGACCAACGTCTTCATCCTCGTGACGCAGGACGTGCGCGGCCGCTTCGCCTCGGAGGGCGAGTACGTCCATGTGCGCCCGTTCAATCCAAACAAGGGACCGAAGGACACGGACGAAAATTCCGACGCCTGGGACACCATTGACTGGCTGGTGAAAAATGTTCCGAACAACAACGGCAGGGTCGGCATGTTCGGCATTTCCTATCCCGGTTTTTACACCTCGATGGGCATGATCGACACGCACCCCGCGCTCAAGGCGGCCTCGCCGCAGGCGCCGATTTCCGACTGGTTCATGGGTGACGATCTCCACCACAACGGCGCGTTCTTCCTCTCGCAAAACTTCGGATTCTTCTACTGGTTTGAGCAGAAGTCCGACGACCCGCTGCGCGATGGCGGCCGGCATTTCGTGTTTCACAATCCCGACGGCTACGATTTCTACCTGCGCATGGGGCCGCTGGCGAATTCGGACACGGTCCTGTTCAAGGGCGGCGTCCATGCCTGGATCGAGTTTCTCGCGCACCCCGACTACGACGCGTTCTGGCAGGCGCGAAACATTCGGCCGCACCTGAAAAACATCCGGTGCGCCGTGATGACGGTCGGCGGCTGGTTCGACGGCGAGGATCTCTTCGGCGCGCTGGAAACGTATCGCTCTACCGAACGCCAGAATCCCGGCATCACCAACCTGCTGGTCATGGGCCCGTGGGCGCACGGCGACTGGGGACGCAAGGACGGCGACAAGCTGGGCGACATCAATTTTCAGGCGAAGACCGCCGAGTACTATCGCGAACACATCGAGCTCCCGTTTTTCCGATACTTCCTGAAAGACGACACAAACTACGCGCTGCCCGAAGCCTGTATGTTCGAGACCGGCACGCACCAGTGGCGGCGCTTCGACGCCTGGCCGCCGCGCAACGCGCGCGAGCAATCGCTGTTCTTTCACGCCGGCGGCAAACTCGACTTCACACCGCCGGCGCAGGAAGCGGGCGCCTTTGACGAATACGTGAGTGATCCGGCCAAACCGGTGCCGTTCACAATGGAAGTGACGACCGATTATCCGCGAAGCTACCCGTTGCAGGACCAACGCTTCGCCGCGTCGCGCCCCGACGTGCTTGTCTATGAAACCGAACCGCTCGAAGAAGACCTCACGTTCGCCGGGCCGCTCAAAGCCGCGCTGCACGTCGCCACCACGGGCACCGACGCGGACTGGGTGGTGAAGTTGATAGACGTTTACGCCGCCGACTTTCCGAATCCGGACCCGAACCCCACCTACGTTGTAATGGGCGGGTACCAGCAACTCGTGCGCGGCGACGTGATGCGGGCGCGTTTCCGCAACAGCTTCGAGAAGCCCGAGGCCATGGAACCGGGCAAGGTGACGAAGATTGAATTCACCATGCCCGATGTGTGCCACACGTTTCGCCGCGGCCACCGCGTGATGGTCCAGGTGCAAAGCTCGTGGTTCCCGCTCGTGGACCGCAATCCGCAGAAGTTCGTGAACATCCACACCGCAAAGCCGGCGGATTTCCAGAAGGCGACGCAACGGGTCTATCACTCGCCGCAGGCCGATTCGCGCCTCAGCGTGCAGGTGCTGGGTCCGGCCAGGTGATCCGCGCTTTCTGGCGAAGTGCAGGGAGGCGAAATCCGGCTCCGCGGAAATCCGCAAATCAGTTTTTTGTAAACGCGTCGGCGTGGCGCACATGGAAGAAGCAGCAGTTCGCGAGACAAGTGCATGCGTTCACCCCAACACAAGTCAGGCGGCGCCCATGCTCATCATCCGGCAAGGAACAAGGCGCCATTGCTTTCGTCGCACTGGCCATTCCCCCGGCACTTGTGACGATCGGCCGGTTCGGCTCGTTGTGGATGGGAACATCCGCCGCCGGGCGGCCGCCGCACAGGTGTTCACGCCACTGATTGTTGGATCGGTGCTGACCGGCGTGGTTTGCTTCATTACGGTCGCCGGCTGAGCGAGGGCCAGAACATCCATCCTCCCCGGTGGAAGGGAAAGTGGTCTTTCAAATCAACTTGGGTCTCGACTTCGGGCCTGTGTTGCTGTTTATTATCCGCTGACAATCATGAACACGCACTTCTCCAAAACTCGTGTCGCCCCCTTCGTTTCCACCCGCCCCGTGTTGTCGCGCCGGAAGTTCCTCCGTGGCGCGGGCATTCTGCTTTCCCTGCCCCTGCTGGACGCGATGACCCCGGCCTTCGCCGCTGCGGCGAAGCGGATCGCCGCCGGAACGACGCCGGGCGGAAAACCGCGCCGGATGTTTGGCATCTGCAACAACCTCGGCCTGTTGCCGGAGCAATTCTTCCCCAAGGACAGCGGACGCGATTATACGCTGTCGCCCTACCTCGAACTGCTCAAGGACAATCGCGATGATTTCACCGTGTTTAGCGGCGTGTGGCATCCGGACGTGGACGGCGGGCATCCGGCGGACAATTGTTTTCTCACGGCCGCCCCGCATCCGGGCAGCGCCGGTTTCCGCAACACCATCTCGCTCGACCAGTACGTCGGCGAACGCATCGGATATCTCACGCGGTTCCCGTCGCTCACGCTGGGCGTGAACGTGCAACAGGGCGTGCGCAGCCTTTCGTGGACAGGGTCGGGCGTGATGATTCCCTGCGAGGAAAAGGCGGCGGACGTTTTCGCCCGGATGTTTTTGCAGGGGACGAAGGCCGAGACCGAGGCGCAAGTGCGCAAACTGGAGACGGGCCAGAGCATCCTCGACGCCGTGGCCGGACAGGCGAAGGACTTGCAACGCACGGTGGGCGCGCGCGACCGCGACCGGCTGGACCAGTATTTCACGAGCGTCCGGGATCTGGAGCAGCGCATGCAGATGTCGCGCGAGTGGGAACGCAAGCCGAAGCCGAAGGTCACCGCACCGATGCCGCTCGATCTGACCGACCCGAAGGCTTACATGGACAAGGTAAAGCTGATGTACGACATGGCACGGCTTGCCTTCGAGACGGATTCGACACGGTCCATTTCGCTGCTGCTCGACAGCGTGAACTCGCCGGCCATCGAGTTCGGCGACGTGAAGACCACGGACGGTTATCACAACCTTTCGCACCACGGAAAGTCGAAGGAGAAGCTGGCGCAATTGAAGGAGATTGACGAATGGCACATGAAGCTGCTGGCGGATTTGTTCAGCCAGTTGAAGAGCGTGAAGGA
This sequence comes from Candidatus Angelobacter sp., assembly GCA_035607015.1. Lineage (NCBI taxonomy): Bacteria > Pseudomonadati > Acidobacteriota > Terriglobia > Candidatus Angelobacter > Candidatus Angelobacter sp. The sequence goes on from DATNDF010000449.1 coordinate 6,336, forward strand.
GGAAGGCGAGCCGCTGCTCAATCGCACGATGATTCTTTACGGATCGAACCTGGGCAACGCGAACACGCACGTGACGACGAACATGCCAACGATTTTCGCGGGCGGCGGCTTCAAGCACGGCCAGCACATCGCCTTCGACACGCAACACAATTATCCGCTGCCCAATCTCTTCGTCTCGATGCTGCAACGCATGGGCCTGGAGACCGACCGGTTCGCGTCCGCGACCGGCACGATGCGCGGGCTGGAGATGTCCTGAGCAGCGGGGCGGTTGGCGCACTCGCTGGGAAGTGCTGGCTCTCCCCGGCCACCGGGCGTGGCTTTCCTCTGCATCATCCTCGTTGGTTCGACCACAGGTTCAGGGGCGACCGGAAACCGGCATGGCCTGCCCTGTGGCGTGAATAATCAGAGCACTGACCACTATTCGACGCTTGGAGGGATAGAAAGGAATCGTCCCCTTCGTTCGGGCGTTCAGTGAAGTCATAAAGCTTGCTTTTCGATTCACCTCTTCTTATATGCTCATCTTATACATGAGCCTTCCCGTCGGAACTCCTCTGTCACGTCGGCCTCGCAAAAATGGATTCACGTTGATCGAGTTGCTCGTGGTCATCGCCATCATTGCCATCCTCGCGGGGCTTTTGCTTCCCGCCTTGAGCAAGGCGAAGGACAAGGGAATGGGCGCGTCGTGTTTGAGCAACACCCGGCAGATCGGGCTGGCCATCACGATGTACGCGGATGACAACCGGGACGTCTTCCCGAACCAATGGTGGGTTGTCGGTCCTTACAGGAATGCGCGCGGCCTGCTATGCGGCGGGGAATGGCTGCGCACCCCGGCCAGCGCATTGTCAAACTACACCGGTGCCGCCAAAATCTGGGTCTGCCCGAAGAAACGGCGGGGGCTCACCTACAAGACCGAGCCCGGGGAGTTTGATCCCAGCATCACGGGCTTTCTTTCCTACGGATTCAACTATCTGGGTGTCTTCGGAGGTGACGGTGGTCAACCCCGCACCTTCAAAGCCACCGGCGTCCAGCGCCCGACAGATGTCGTTGCCGTCACGGAAGTCAACGGCACGGATAATCCCAGGGAAATCGGCGGCGGCATCGGCAATGAAAAAGCGGACGCGGCCTGGCTCGATGGATATTGGGCGGGCGGGTCCTTTCCCAACCAGACAACACCCAAGGGCAATCAGAATTTCCGGTTTCAATCGCAGATGAAGAAGCACAACCAGCGGGTGAACATCGTTTTTGTGGACGGGCATTCCGCGGGCTCCAAGCCGAGTCAGTTGATCTGGGGCCAGTTCTACGGAGTTTTCAGCGGCACCACCATTCCCAACAGCAGCAAGCGTTGGGACGGCCCGGTCGGCAACGCGGCGCTCGATGCCTCGGAAATTGCCCCCGATTAAATCCCCCGCCTTGCCTTTCAACGTTCCTCGAAGAACAGGCGAAGAAGCGTTCAGTCGTTTTTCCGGTCTGAAATCCCGCTTGCCGCGGACCGCATGAATTTACCAGCGAAAGAAACGGTAGGGATCGTCCCATTCCTCCGGTTGATCGAGATAGAAGCCGCTCAGCCACCGCTTTTCCGATTTGGTGACTTCGACCGGCTGACTGAAGCGCTCCAGCAACGGTGTCGAGCCGGCGACTCCCATGTTGGCGAGCAGCCGATCAAGCAGCACTGAAGTCTGGCGGAATGTCCGACGGAAGGATTGTTCGCGCGAGAACGTCCACGGCGCCATTTGGAGAAAGACCACGTTTGCGTCGGCGGCTATCGCCAGCACACCGTCGCCGAGGATTTGCGCGGCGCCGGTCACGAGCGGCAGCTCGCGCGGATCGCGATTGTGAACTTCCGCCGGTCCAATCCCCGCCAGCAATGAACTCACGCCGGGCGGCTCAAAGAATGACGAGACGTGTTCCGCCTTCCGCATCGTCACTTTGAACGGCAGGAACGCGTTCGCCTCGTCCTGATCCAGGCCAATCGCCAGCAGGTTTCCTCCGGACTTCAGAAAGCTGGTGAGCGCAGATGCGTTCTTCGCCAACGCCTGCTCAACGCCGTGGCTGACCACCAGCGCGTCATCACTCGACAACTTTCCGTCGTACGGACGCGGGTTCACGCCCAAAGAATCAAGGAACTTCCTGCCGTCGTCATCGCCCGCATAAACAACCTTCCGGCGAGGAACCGGCTTCCAGTCTGACACATATCGAAAAAGATTTCGCACGAGCTGTTCGGCGGTGGGATCACTTTCGGTCCGGCCCGTCACGTCGAGTTGACAAAAGAGCACCATTCCTTTGCCTTCGCGATATTCCATCAGCGGGCTGTATTGAAGGCTGAAGCCGCCATCGAGAATCGGCAGGAAATCACCGCGCGCGGGTTTTTCGATCAACACCGACGCCACATTTCCGCGATTGCCGCAACGCCACACCCGCGGCACTGGTATGCCCGCCCACTCGACGGTCGGCCCGTAGCGCGGACGTATTTCATACTTCAATCGCGGTGGAAGGATCGTCGCTGATCCGCGCCAGTCATGGAGGTTTTCGGTTTTGAGTCCCGCCAGAATCGGATGATCCGTCACGCGCGGAAAGAGCTGCCTCAAGCCGTACTCTGCTACACGAAAGCCAAGTCGTTTCTCCAGCACGTCGGACGTCTGCTCGAAGACGATCACCTTGAGACCGTCGCGGACGCGACTGATGTCGGACGCGGGTCCGTCAACTGTCAACGCGGCCTTGCCGATCACGAGAATATCGTACGGCGAGAGATCGGTATTCGCCTCTACCTGCTGGCTTCGTACACCTGTTTCGCTCAGCAACTTCGTAGTCTCACCCTTCGGATCGAACACGGCGATCTGGCCACCCTCTCCCGCACCGGGGGAGAGGGACGGGGTGAGGGGGCGCGTGGCAGCGATCCGTTCGGTTGCCGGCAACACATCAATGACAAAACGATCTTCCTGCGTCTCGCCCGAACCAAACTTCGCCGTCAGATGGATTTCGTAACTGCCGCTCGCAAGCTCCTTCGGCAGTTTGAACCGAAGCGGAATCCGCGCCTGATCGCCGGTCGCCACGGTCACGCGGCGTTTGCCCGTGAGGGATCGTGGCAGGGTGAACGTCCATCCGGCCTCGCACGTCACCGTCTCGCGCGAGTTGTTGATCACGACGATTTGTTTCTCGACCGTTTCGCCCGGCAGACAATTGTGGTCCTTGCTGGTGAACGCGCCCGCCTTGCCGGCGAGGTAGGCCAGCAGTGGACGGTTGTTGCGAATCAGCGCCTGCGCCGCCGGAGTCGCGATCCAGTCCGAACGCTCGTAGGCCATGTCCATCCGCTCATAACGCTGGTCGATGTAGTCGGGACTAAATCCGGACCGCTGCAGATTGTCCCAGTCCACCTTGAGTTCCTTCCGGCTATTGTCCACGCCCGCGCGCAGTTTCCAGAAGTGTTCGTATTCCCACGGCGAAATGCCGGACACGCCCCACGTGCGATACGCCCGCCAGTTGTCGGTGAGATACATCGCGAAAACCGGATAACGTTCGTCGAAGCGGTCCGAGCCGACTTGATTCGGATAATCCCAGCGATGCCACAAGTTGCCGGCGCGGAACTGTTTCGCTTCCCAGCGCAGGTCCGCTTTCTCCGCTTCACTGATTTGGTAGGTACGGTCGCCGAAAAACTGCGCGTTCCATTCCGCGAGACAGAATTCCCACGGCACTCTGGCGCTGCCCCACTCGCGCTGCCCTTTGTACCAGCCGCGATACATCGTCCAGTCCCACGTGAACGGCGCGCCGTATTCACAGGTGAACGCCGGCTTCATGCCTTCGGTGGCCCAGTGCTCGAACCAGTCGTCCAGCTCCTGGACCGGCGCGAAGTTCGGGTAAAAATTGCTGTCGTGCATGACGCCCAGATTGCCCGACGCGTGATGATAAACGATCCGGCGCGGGTCGAGCCGCTTCACGATGGCTTCTGCGCGCATCGCCAGGTTGACGTTTTTCAATCCCCACTGGTCGCGGCCATCGTGAATCCCGTCAATCATGTCCGGGTTCATGTCCTCTTCGTAACCGGTGGCGTTGTGGCTCATCACATACATCACCACGGACGGATGATTCCCCGCCGCGCGCGCATAAAACGCCGCGTGCCGCGCGTAACCGTTGTTCTCGTCGGCGTCGGGCGCCTTCCAATCGTAGTGACTGAAATGGGGTTGGGTGAAACCCACGAGCATTCCCACGTCATCGGCGGCGCGGAGAACTTCGCTGAAACTCAGATGCGCGCCCGGCTCGCAACCGTAATTGTGCGTGTAAACGTAATTGATCCCGAAACTCTGGAGGCGTTCGAGGCTCTCGCGGGCGGCGGCGTAAGTCGCGAACGCGGCGCCGATCTGCGCGTTGTCGAGCGGAACCGCCGAAAGAAAAATGCGCTTGCCGTTGAGATAAAAATCCCGGCCCTCAATCCAGAACTCGCGGAAACCGAACCGCCGCGTCCAATCGGTGTCCAGCACCTGACCACCGGCATCGTCGAGCGATAACTGAAGGTCGAACTTGTTTTGCGGCGTGTTGAGGTCCCAAAGTTTATCGGGCATCCATTTTTCCGCGAAAGCAAACCGGACGTCCTTGAGATCGCTGCTCTGAAACGGTGGACTGGTAAATTGTTTGACGATGGAACCGTCCTTCGTGATTCGGCCCTGGAATTTGTAGCGCGCGTTGGCATCAAGACCAGTGACAGCGGCGCTGACGGTCAACTCGCGTTTGCGCACCGAGGTGTCCACGTTCACATCCGTGATCTTTGGCCCGTGTGGTGTACTGACGAGAAACACGTCGCCACACAAGCCGCGTCGCTCGACGTTTCCTTTCACTTCGCGCGCCGACGCGCTGTCGGTGTAGGAAAGCATCACGCCTTTCAACGGCAGCGCGACCACGAGCAGGCTCAGCCGGTGTTTGGCGCCCGGACGGCAGACCGCGGTGAGGTCGAGGTCGCCGCCGGGAAAATGGATCTCGCCCGCCTTCACGCCATCCACGAACACCGCCGCGAAGGAGTTCAGGTATTCGGCGTGGAGAGCGATGCTGCGGCCCGCCCAGTTGTCGGGCACGCTGAACTCGCGTTCATACCAGGCGGCGCTGATTCCGCCGGGCTTCACGTCTTTCCAGGTCCGATGCGCGTAAAGTGTTTGGGAATCCTTCTGCAAATAGTCGGTGATCCCCGGCCAGCACCCAGGCACTTTGAAAAATCCCCAACTCCCGGCAGGAACCTGCTCGGCTTTTGCCTCGGCCGGCTGCCAACGCCAGAGACCGTTGAGACAAATCCATTCGCGAGTCGGCGTGGTTTCGTGGTACGCCTTGCTCGCATCCCAGACAGCCTTCACTCCAGCGGGTAATTCTGTTGCGACCTCGTCCGCGCGAAGTTGGAAGCTCAACAAAACGAGAGCGAACAGCGCGACGTGCTTACGCATAATGTCGCGCGCAGATTTCGGAAATGCGCCGCAAGATTGGGCGGTGGTGGGAATCGAGACGCTGTTCAGTGGAAAAGTGGAGGGCAGCGGTTGTACAATTGGCGTTCGCGCATCCGCAAAGCATAGATGTTTCTTCCAAGTTCCCAACATGATCACTGGGCCCTTCCGCAGATTTGTTGGTTCTCGAGACTCACTTGAGAAGCGGATGATCCAGAAAGCTTCTTAAAGTGCTCGTCCAATCGAGAAATCTGTCCGGCGCGTTCGCACCGCGAGAAAGGATATCAGAGTCCGCAACTGGAAAGTTGAGAGGGTTTGCATCGTTCGCTGGAAACGCGATTAGTACCTGGCCGGAAAACAGAATGACATAGTTAAACGGATGTGGCCTGCTGCAGATCGAGAATACAGTATGGGTGACTTTTGCAAAATAATCGGCCATCTCTTCTTCTCGCCCTAGCGAGTCTTTACGACTGCTCGCAACTAGCACGCTGAATGGACTTCCATTCGCCACATGCATCAGTAACCACTTCTGTTCAAATGACACCTTCCATTTGTCCGCCTTTCTCGCCTTTCCCTCAACCTGGTTGGCAAATGCGGCCAGTGATTCCCTTAACGTGAACTCTCCCCACTTAAACTCGTGATGCGGTTGGGGCTTCTGTTTGCATTCGGCTTTCCACGCCTTGAAAGCTTCCCTGCGCCTATAACCTCCCTTACTAAATTGCTTTGGCACCATGTCCGTCAACTCGACTCCGATGATTTTATTCTGATGATGAAACACAAAGTCAGGCGGTTCTGCACCAAACTCCACGTCGTCTAGCTTGACGAACTCTTCTAACCGCAATAAGAAGGGCATGAGGTTGGTTGCTTCCTCATCACGCTTTTGGTTGGCCGACGGGTCGTGGTAAATCGAAAATCGAGAGAGATCTGGCATTGGCTTACAATTCTCTGCAATAGGTTCTGCCCAAGATTGCCCGCAAAAAGGCATCCAACTCGACGACCGGCGCGATCTCCGGTCGCTTCAGCACGTCCGTCAACGGGACGCGATATTGACAGTGGCCGGTCATTCGATATCCCCGTAAGTCTCCTCGTAAATGTCGTTGATGAGTTTGCCATTGTAAGTCCAATGCGACGCCGGTGCGACAGAGTAATCGAGTTGTAATACCTGTCGTGTTGCTGCAGTGAGGGACAGCTCCTCGTCGCCGAGCCGCACTTTCTTCGGAGCGACAACAACAACGGTGGCGTCATTGTGCGTCGAATGTAGCGTTGAACCAATAGGGATGCTCATCTCCACGAAATTCAAATTAGGCCTTCGTTTTTGCAGTTCCTCACCGGCAGCCAACGATTGTTCATCGAGAGTTGTAGGTTGCGCCGATACCTCACCGGTCGCGTCCTCGGTGTGCAGGAGACGCAGAATCGCAATCGCCTGTTCTGGCTCGATCCGAAAGAACTCGCGCTTCGGGTTTACGCGGTGTGGCCCAGAGGCAATATGTAATGCTTGCTCCACTTCGTCAGGATTATCAACCTTACACGCATATTCGAGCTTGAAAGGGACGGGGACTCCGGTGCTGTAAAGTTCCGCGATGCGTATATTCGCATCGCCACGAGAGGTTCGGCCAATCTTTACCAAGTTCGGCATGGCTGGATTAGAAAGAACGTAAACAATGCAAAGAGCGTTTGTGGTGGAGCTCATGGCGTTTGCAATTTAAGCTATTTCAGAGTTCTTCTTCGGAAGCGTGAATTGGACTTCCCCAACGGAGGCGTGCGACTCAAGGTTTTGTGCCACGAGATTTGGTCCGCTAAGGTATCGGCGTCTCGCGGAGCGCGCCGGCTTCTGCGTTAAGGATGGTTTGGTTGGTTCTTTCACGGTGCTATGCGGAACGATAGGGCTGAAAGCCCTTCATGTGAAAGCCCTTCATGTGAAAGCCCGGGGTGAAGCCCCGGGTAAATGTCATCGAATAACTCCGTCCCGCCCTGTAAGGGCGGGACAAAACCAAAGTGGTAATCAACCCGGTGAGATTCATTCCCAAGCATATCGTTCATCCAACGGTTTTCCATTCTTCTCGCAAAAACGGCGATACTCGGTTTGAAAATCTTCCTGTTTGTGCTGTTCCGCCTGATTGCGGATGTATTCCCGCACCGCATCAACGTGCATCGGGCTGACGCTGAATTCGCCGTAACCGCTCTGCCATGCGAAATCCGAATACCTCGGGTCGAGGGTTTTGATCCAACCGGAGGACGCGGTTTTGACCTGCTCAACGAGCTTCGCCGGCGCGTGGTTCTTGGATTGGGCGAAGAGGATGTGGATGTGGTCGCGGACGGAATTGATTTCGATGAGTGGCGAATCGTGATTCTTCAGAATGCCGGTAACATAGGCGTGGAGTTGGCCGCGTTCCTCATCCCGCAGAAGTTGTCGGCGGCCCTTCGTGCTGAAGACGAGATGAACGACGATGTTGGCGAGGGATTGGGACATGCTGATGTCGCCCTTACAGGGCTTGGGAGTGTTGTGGGAGTGGTTGACCTGGGCCTCCGCTCGTCGAACTCGCTTCAGCCCAGGCTGTCACATTGGGGGCTTTCAGCCCTGTGGAATCCGCACTATGCCGCATACAGCAGCGATTGGAGTTGGTTCACCGCATTGCGGAGTTGGTCTGTGCCGCCGGGTTTGCCGATGATTTCGTCCATGTTCTGCGCCTTGAAAGGAGGATTGGAGCGCAGCGACTGAATGCGCGCAAGTTGATTCGGGCGCGGTCAGTGCATCTTCTCGATGGCGGTCCGGTAATAATGGTCGTCGTGTGGTTGTTTCCAACCGTCCATCGGCGCGGCCAGCGTTTTCCGGTGGTTCGCCCACATCTCGTTGACGAACGCATCCCACGCCTGGCCCTGCCGCGAGTAGTCATGGTCGAGGTCCTTGCCGGTCGCTTCCTTGATGGTCTTCACGTCCGCGGCATCGTCCTGAAACATCCAGCGATCCGCGTAATCGAGGAAGGCGTCGTGGTTCCAGAATTTCTCGGCGTGCATCAGGCGCAAGGCCAGCGCTTGCGCGACCCAGCCGACACTGGTGCAACAGCGGCGATAGCTTTCGCTGGTGCTCTGTCCGTCCTTCCACTGCGACGGCGGAGTGTGTTCGTACGGTCCCCAGCCATTGCCGCGCGACCGGCCCGCGCCC
>DATNDF010000450.1 GCA_035607015.1 Candidatus Angelobacter sp.
CGATGATGTCCCACGACGGACCGGTGACGTTGTGCGCACGTTGCAATCGGTAAGTAAGGCCAGGGATCTTCATCTGCTACCCGCCTTCCTCCCGCGTCCACCCTGCCTGAGGGCGGGTGGATTCCTTGCCACCGCGTACGCGGGACGTGCCACTTGCCAAACTACTGCTCCATCGGCGCGTTCTCGGAATCAATTCTCGGAGCTTAACCTTTGGGACACCTCGGTTTATTCAGTCACCCTTCAATACGCTTGTATAATAAAAATTTACTTCACCCTTTCTACTGTAACCAATCCGCCAGAATCGCTTGCCCACTTCTGTTTGATAATGCATCAGGATGAAAATTTTCCCTTTTTACCGGACTTCAAACGTTGGTTCAGCCTCACTGGGGATAGTCGTCATTTTGTGTTGCGCATACTTCCTTGCCTTTCGATCTAATTCAGCCAGCGCAACGGGTTTTCCTTTGATCTCAACAGTAACTTTCGAAAGCCAATCAGCCTCCGAAGCCAAGCATAAGTTAATTGCTGAAACAACAATGATACACCAGAGCCAACTAAGAATAGATTTGATGGTCTTTTTCATACAACCCCTCGAAGGCAAAACGTCATTTGGAATGCTTCTCGCATTCATCAAGTGCTTTTATGGCACGCTCGATCGCTTTGGCCCAAGCGTCTAATTCTGCTGTGTAAGCGTCAATAGCATCCATCCCATGTCTGCCGCTTTGTGGATCGAGGATGGCGCTGAACGCGGGCGCATTACTTCGCCACGCTTTCCTGCGGCAACGGCACCTGTCCTGGCCGGCTCAGATAATAAAGCAGGTCGCGCACTTCCTGATCTTGCAGCGGGGCCAGCAGACCCTCCGGCATCATCGACAGTTCACTCTGTTGTACAGATTGAATTTCATCGCGCGGAAGCACGAGTGTTTCATTTTGTGTTGCGATCGTCATGGATTTTCCGTCCTGTTGTTTCACGATGCCGGTGATGCTGCGTCCGTCCTTCATTTCAATCGTCGAGGCGCGGTATTCGTTCGGGATCACCGCGTTCGGGTCGATGATGTTTTGCAGAATGTAATCGAGGTCGCCGCGGTTCGATCCCGTCAGGTCGGGTCCGACCTTGCCGCCCGTGTCGAAGAGTGTGTGGCATTGCTGGCAGGTGCGCGCGAACATCGCGCGTCCGCGCGAGGCGTCCCCCTGCTGCGAGCCGCCAGCCCAATAAATCCGTTTGTAGCGCTCGATCTCCTTCTTCTTGTCTGCGCTGCTCTCCCGCACGGTGCCATAGACGTTCTCCAACTGGCGGTCTATACCGGCGTTCTTGAGATTATGCAGTTGCCGGATGATTTCCGCGGTGAGCGCGTTGCGCGGGATCTTGCCGTCGCCCAGCGCTTCGAGCATCGGCTTCGCGAAAGCGGCGCGCGACGAAAGTGTGTTGAGCGCATCGCGCTGCTCCCCGTTGTCGAAAGAATTGAACTGTTCGAGGATCGCCCCGGGGGTGTTTGGATCATTGTAAGCGGCAAGTCCGCGGATGGCAGCGCCGCGCAGATCACCGTTTTTCAGCAGGCCGAACAGCAGTTCCGGCAGCCCTGCGTCCTTCGCGCCAAGCAACGAATCAAGCGCCGTCTGGCGCGCGGCCAGGTCAGCCGACGGATCCGCCAGGGTCTTACGCAGAGCGGCGAGAGCTTTCACGCTGCCGAATGTGAGCGAGAGAGATTGCGCCAGCGCACGCACGTCCGCGTTGGCGCTTCGATCGAGCTTTGTTTCCAGTCGCTCCCAGCCTTTCGGCATCGGCACGTGGCGCTGGCCCTTGAACGCAGCACTCAGCCCACGCAGGATGTCGAGCTGGGCGCGGGTGTCGCCCGTTTCGCCCAGAACTTTGACCAGCGAGGGCAGCGGATCGGGCGTGTTTTGCGGGCGGGCAACAGTCCCATCGAAGAGCAACAACAGGCAGATCAGAAGTGAAAGAATTCGATGGTGACTCATAGTTTTAACGGTGACACACGAAGTTTTCACCGAAACGCCGCCGGCGTGGCAAGACTTTGTTCCTGGGAAATCTGGCCCGACATCCGCAAGCGCGAGCTGACCGGGCGGGATGCGCCGCGCCGACGCGGACTGTTCGGGACGGACCACATTGCATCGAAGATTGAGAATCGCGTATTCGCATCCCGATCGCGATCCGGTGTCACCCCTGCCGAACCTCAATCGGGTGCGGCAATCCAGTGGCGAGCGGTTCAAGCGCGGCCAGAATTCCGATGCCTGTCTGCACCGTTCACCGATCAGCGCGATACGTACCGGATCCTCCTGTGTCCGAAACAACGCGCAACCTGGCATGGTGTAGAATCATTTCAAGGTGTGCCCGCTGGAGTTGTTCGCGGCGTTCCGCCAGCGACAAGACCCGCCTTCACATGTTCCACGACGGACGGAGATAACGAGCTGCCTTCGGCGCGTTATCCTTCGCCCGACTTTTTGCCGGAGCGCGCCTCGATTCCGGCCGCGCGGCCAAGCTCGCGATGAATCCTCGCCACGCGCTCGATCTGGCCCTTGGCCGGAAACCGCTCGTAAAACCCTTCGTTCCGGAATTCGCGGATTTGCTCCGTCCAGGGTGACAACCGCCCGCGCCAGCGTTCCACGCGACCCTCAGCCGGTTCGGCATCCTGTGTGGCCAGGTCTGCGCAAACGCGGATCATGGCCTTGAGCGTGACGGGCTTCGTGACCATGAAACCGTCGTTCCCCCACGCGTCACCCCACACCTGCGAGGACGCCTTGAGAAAATCGCGCACTTTGCGGTAGTAGCGTTCCGCAGCCGGTTTGTCCGTCCCTTCCTTCTCAATTTTCGCCCACCTATGGCGCACCCAGCGATGAACCTCGTTGAACAGCTCGGCCTGCAAAATCCATTTCTCCTGTTTGCTGCGCCCGCCGAGGCGGTTGATGCGGTAACGCAACGGGCTGTCGCCCTCGCTGTAGAGCATTTCCACGATCCGCGCGGCGAATCGCCGGTCCGGCTCCGCCCAGGACACGCGTTCATACAAATCCACGAGATGGCTCTTGTTGATGCGCGTCGGCGTCGAGTTGATGATGACAAACATCTCGGTGGCAAAATCGTCGCTTCGCCCGTCAAAAATCACGCACGGCACATAAATGTTTCTCGCCTCGTCGGGATGGGTGCGTTCGTAGAACTGCAGCGCCGCCAGTCGGTGCTGGCCGTCGATGATCAGGAATTTCTCCTCCGGCTCCTGAAGATGACCGACGGCGTCGCCTTCGTTCAATGCCTGAAAGCGCAGGCGCTGCGGCGTGAACAACAGCACGGTTCCCGGAATGGGCGGCTGCGTGACGGCCGTTTCATAAAAATTTCGGATGGCCCGTACCTTGGAGCGCGACAACCCGCGTTGAAAGGCCCTGTCGCTCCGCTCAATGCGGGCGATGAACTGGCCGACATCGTCATCCGCCTCGACTTCTTCCGGCTTTATGGTTTCGCCTTCGTCGTAAAACCGGCTGATGAACCGCACTTTCGTCAACAGGTCCTCCGACGGATACGAAACGAAGTAAAACACCGCATCTTTCTGGCGAATCTGAGTGGCTATCATAACAGCGCCTTTCGTTCATTCGATTCACTGCTCAATGGACATCAACCACCGCAAAATGCACGAAATTTTGCAGCCGATTTTGGCAGGCTTGTCCCCGCCGCGGAAGTCGGGCCGCTCGCCCGGCTCTTCTGCGCAGAAGCCAAAAAATGTCGAGGAATCGGCAACCGCTGGAGCGCCTCCGGCCGCACTCGCGTGTTTACTGGGCACGTTGGAACGAGAAAGCATGCTCATGACGGCGGCGTGACGACCGTGCTTCTTGGGTCACAACGAAAGATTCTATGATAGCAACACGAGATCGGACGGCGTGGTTGGCGGGAGGCAACGCCCGCTGCGCAGTGCCGGCGCGACGACAATCCCGACCCAAACACCTGGTGCTCCTCGGCGCGCCCGGCGTCGGCAAGGGAACCCAGGCGGAACTGCTCTGCGAACGACTTGGGGCCTGTCATCTTTCTACCGGAGACGTTTTCCGCGCGGCCAGATGTGGAGGTTCTCGCGAGCCCGGACCGGCGATGATGGCAGCGCTGGAATACATGCGCCGTGGAGACCTGGTGCCGGACGAAATTGTTCTGAACATGGTGCGGGATCGGACACGTTGTCTGCGGTGCCAGGGTGGATTCCTTCTGGACGGATTTCCGCGCACCGTCACGCAGGCGGAATCACTGGCGCGCATCCTCGGCGCTCAAAACGTGGCACTCGAAGCCGTCCTGAGTTATGAGCTTCCACTTGAAGAAGTCGTGTCGCGGTTGAGCGGGCGCCGCGCCTGCCCCGACTGCAAAGCCAGTTTTCATGTTGTTGCGCTGCCCCCACGCGTCGTGGGCGTGTGCGACCATTGCGGCGGCAAATTGTATCAGCGCGAAGACGACCAACCCGACGCGATTCGGGTCCGGCTTCAGGTTTACGAAAAGAGCACGGCGCCACTGACGGATTTCTACCGGCGCGAAGGTTTGTTGGTCGTTATTTCCGCCGCGGACTCGCCGGAGGAAACTTTCCGGCGAACCCTGGTGGCGCTCAATGGGAAAGCGCAGGCGACGTAAGACTGCGAGGACAGATACTCAATTGCTCGCGACCGTCTTCAGGCTGGTGGTGGCCAGGCGCCGGGCGATGAACTCCCGCACGATGGGAATTTTGCACTTTTTGAGCAGCGCAATGGCTTTAACCGAATCCGTGCCAACCGCCGGCTCAGCAGCATACCAATACATCAACGGCAGGTTGTGATCGGTCGCGTCTTCGGCGTGCTGCACCAGCTCGTTGAGGACGTCCCAACGCTGCTCAACAGGGATACGCTGCAACGCAGAAGCGAGATAAAGGCGGACGACGGGGGATTTGTTCGCGTGCGCTAGTCGAACCAGCTCTTTCAACAAGTGCTTTCGAAATCCTGGATCTATCATCACTTGCCTCAATCCTTGGCTGAGTAATTCCTCGTTCGTCTCCGACAACACTTGGATTGTCCATCCGCGGAGCCATTCATTCGCGTCACCTAGCAGATCGAAACCCAATTGTCCGACACTCGTGGTAACATGCAGTGCCCACAGCGCACGCAAACGCGCCTCGGTGCTCGAACCGTTCCGAGCCAGTTGAACAAGCGTATCGCGGACGGGGGCAAATCTCGCCTGAGCAATCTCCTCCGTTTTGGAAGCAGATAGCTTCGAGTCGCGGAAAGGCGGAAATGCATCCCTGTCGAACCGTTCCTGCAACACCCTTCTCGCGTGCCGGCTCATCCACTCGTTGTTGGACGGCACGAGCTTTACCAGTTCGGTGTCGCTCAACTTCTCCAGATTCACCGGCGTCCATTTAGTGTCGCCATACACGATTTTGAAGATGCGGCCATTGCTCCGGTCGTGGCCTTCGGGATTGGTGTGGTGGCACTGGTTCTTGTCATACCAATCAATCATATAAACCGAGCCGTTCTGGTCGTATTGCAGGTTGAGCACCTGCGACCATTGATCGTTGAAATCGATGAAATTCGGCGCGTGATGGCCGACGAAGCCGGAACCCTGCCGCTCGGGCACGTCCATGTTGATGCACGCGCCGTGGATATTGTTCATAAAAAGCTTCCCGCGATATTGTTCCGGCCAGCTATCGCCGAGATAAACCATCATGCCCGCGTGCGCGTGTCCGCCGCCCGCCGCCGCCGAACGCCCGTTTCCAGCGTGCGGACCCTTGGTGCCCGCGTAATGGAGGTGGTCGGCGATGGTCTTGATGTCGTCGTAAATGAACGGGTTGACGAACCATTGATTCGCGTCGGAGTGGTAGCCCGCGTGCGCCAGCGTTTCCTCGCGGTTGATGTTGAAGTGCTGGCCGCCCTGGCGCTCGAAACGGCCACCTTGAATCATGTGCCAGAGGTGCGGGATCACGCATGCCTCGATGAAGCACTGGCCGTATTCGTCGAAGTCCACGCCCCACGGATTGCTGGTACCCTCGGCGAAGACTTCGAAGACGCGCTTGGTGGGGTGATAACGCCAGACGCCGGCGTCCATGCGCTGGCGTTCCTTCTGCGGAGTGCCGGGTTTGCTGACAAACGAAGGGCAGAAAACGCCGTGGCAACCGTAGAGCCAGCCGTCCGGTCCCCACGTAAACGTGTTCAACGTCTCGTGCGTGTCGGCGTTGTAGTTCCAACCATCGAGGAGGATTTGCGGATCGCCCGCGGGCTTCGGCGCGTCGCCGTCTTGAATCGGAACGAACATCAGATACGGTGCGGCGCCGATCCAGACACCGCCAAAACCGAATTCGAGTCCGCTCACCAGATTCAAGTGTTCGAGGAACACGGTGCGCCGGTCAAACTTCCCGTCACCGTTCGTGTCCTCGAGCACCAGGATGCGGTCGTCGCCGCCGAAAATGTCCTTGAGCTGTTCGGGGGTCGGTTTGCTGTGATCCGCGCCTTCGGAGTGGTTGTCCTGCGGTTTGCCGTGCCGGATCGGATAAGTAAACCCTTCGGCGACCCAGAGCCGGCCGCGATGGTCCATAGCGAAGGCGATTGGCTGTTGCACGTCCGGTTCGCCGGCAAAGAGCGTCGCCTTGAAACCGGGCGGCAGGGTCATGATTTCCGCGGCCTTTTCCGGAGACACTCCGGCAAACTTGAAAATATCGGCCGGCGGCGCTTCGCTGGCGATTTTCAACGGGTCGAATTCGTTGTCGAACTTCGGACGCTGGGCGTAAAACTCGAAATCATCGAAGTTGACGTGTCCCCAGGGTCCGCTCAGGTCGTCAACCACGCGGATGAAGATTTCCCTACCGAGTTGCTTTTGCAAGTCAACGACGACAGGCCGCAGCGTCTCGCTTTCAGCGCCGGAAGTCTTGAAGATTATTTCCTGGTTGTCGGCGCGCACGAGCTCAACACGCGTTCCCGGCGAGGCGCCACCCGCGACAAGAAAGCCCGCCCACGGATGGGTGACTTTGAATTGCGCCGAAGTGAGTGTGCCTTTGGGATCGTCGCCGAGTTTTTCGAAACCACCGATCCAGTAATTACCCTGGTGGGCGCTTTTCATGTCGCCGCGGCGCGGGGAGACCGTGTCCCCCTTGATCGGCTGGCCTTCAAACGCCCTGCCCCAGGCCTTCCAGTCGCGCAGGTCGCCGGTCTCGAAGTCGAGGTTGAGCAGTTTGCCATCTACGCCGACGGGTTTGATGCCTGGTGGAGCCGCGTATGATGCGATGGGGACGATGAACGCTGCAAAACAAACCGTGACGAGCGCAAAGCGAATCCTAGTCATGAAAAACTTGTCGCAATTCCTCTTCATGGGGTCAAGGCGGATAACTTCGCCGCCCGCGCCCGGGCCGGTCTTCGCAAGGGGCCAGACGATGTTGCCAGCACCGGGTTCAGGCGTGGACTTTTAGTCTGTTCACGGGTTATATGCCCGGAAACGGCAGGACAGGATAAAGCGACAGACACAATGAAACCACTTTCGCGAAGGAAAATCTTGAGCGCGGGGGGTATGCTTGCGGCAACCGCGGTTGTCGGACTTCCCGCGGGTGCTTTGACGGGAGAATCACAAGAGAGATCAACCTCCAGACTAAAGGTGGTGGTCACCGGTGGCCATCCGGGCGATCCGGAATACGGCTGCGGCGGCACGATTTCACGCCTCACCGAACTGGGTCACGAGGCGGTTCTCCTGTATTTGAACCAGGGCGAGCCGGTTGAATCGGCGGCCCGCATGACGGGTTATCGCATGGAGGAGGCGAAGAAGGCGTGTGAGATTCTGAAGGCGCGCCCCGCGTACGTTGGGCAGATCGACGGCAACGCAGTCGTCGATCGTTCACACTACAACCAGTTCCTGGAAATCCTGGAAAAAGAGAATCCCAACGCGGTTTTTACCCATTGGCCGATCGACAATCACGCGGATCACCGGGCCATGTCCATGCTGGTGTATGACGCGTGGCTCCACATGCAAAAGAAGTTTTCCCTGTTCTATTACGAGGTCTCGAACGGGGAGGACACCCAGCAGTTCGCGCCGAGCGACTACGTGGACATTTCCGCGACCGAGTCGAAGAAGCGCCTCGCCTGCTACGCGCACGCCTCACAGGCTCCAGACAGGTTTTACGCACTGCAGGACGCCGTCGCGCGTTGGCGGGGTGTGGAGAGCGGCCACGCCCGCGCCGAAGCATTCATCCGGCACGTTCAAAGTCCGCGCTTCGCGCTGCCCGCCTAGGCGGGCAGGAATCAATATTGCCCATGCCATTCAACGGCTTTTCCACTGCTTTTGTCTGGCGAATCGTCAAAGTTCTGGTAATGCAGACTTGAATCCGAAGGTGCCGTGTTCGAAACGGCGCCGTATAATGACCTCTTCGCCCGATCAACCCGAAAACAAGCCAGCCGCGGCTGCGCAATTCACGACCACGCACTGGAGCGTCGTGCTGACCGCTGGCCAGAGCGAGTTACCCCAGGCCGCTGAGGCATTGGAGAAGCTCTGCCGCGCCTATTGGTATCCACTCTACGTGTTTGTCCGGCGGCAGGGAAACAACCCGGAGGATGCTCAGGATTTGACGCAGGAATTCTTCTCGAGATTGCTGGAGAAAAACCACCTCGCGAAGGCCGATCGCGAGCGCGGCAAATTCCGCACATTTCTGCTGCGGTCGCTCAAGAATTTTATGGTCAACGAGTGGAAGCGGGCAGGCCGTTTGAAACGCGGCGGCGGTCTGGAGTTTTTGTCCATTGAGGCGAACGACGCCGAGGATCGTTATGCAGCAGAACCTTCTGACGAATACAATCCGGACGCCGCTTATGAGCAACGCTGGGCCGTCACGTTGATCGAGCAAGTGCTGGCTGCTCTTCGTCAGGAATTCGACGCCGAGGGCAAAGGCCGGCTTTTCGAGGAATTGAAGGGTTTCATTTGGGGTGACAAAAGCGCTGCTTCCTACGCTGAGATCGCCGGTCCTTTGAACCTGACCGAAGGGACTGTCAAAATGGCGGTGCATCGACTCCGCCGACGTTTCCGTGAACTCCTGCGAGCCGAAGTCGCTCACACGGTCGCCCGACCAGAGGACATCGATGGCGAACTGCGTCATTTGATCAGCGTCGCGGGTTGAAGACCAGAATGTGCGCCGGCATCCGCAGGACTCGTAACTTTGTGTCCGGAACGTTGTAGGAATGATTGAACCTGGTTCCGATTGAATAGTGTCAAACTTGAATTCATGCGTCCGCTGTGGGGCCGAACTGCGCCCGCACCAGGCCGGGGGCCTTTGCACTCGATGCCTGCTCGAAAGCGGTCTGGAAGAATCGCTGGCCGAACCGAACGCCGCCAGTCCCGGCCAAATCCAGGCACCTTTGGTTAAAGGCGAAGCAGGGACGGTTCGTTCCTTCGGTGATTATGAACTTCTCGAAGAGATTGCCCGCGGCGGGATGGGCGTGGTCTATCGCGCGCGGCAACCCAGTCTCAAGCGCGTTGTCGCACTGAAGATGATTTTGGCCGGGCAGTTCGCGAGCAAGCAGATCATTCAAAGGTTCCGGGGCGAGGTCACGGCGGCAGCCCTTCTGCAGCACCCCAACATCGTCGCCATTCACGACGTGGGCATCCACGACGGCCAGCATTATTTCTCGATGGATTACGTCGAGGGCCAGAACCTCTCACAGCTCGTGGGTAACCGTCCGCTGCCACCCGCGAAGGCGGCGCGTTACGTGAAGCTCATTGCCGAAGCCATTCAGTATGCGCACCAGCAAGGCATCCTGCACCGTGATCTCAAACCTTCGAACATCCTCGTGGACTCCAGCGATCAGCCGCGCATCACAGATTTTGGGCTCGCCAAGCGGCTCGAGGGCGATTCCAGCATCACTGGAACCGGCCAGATGCTCGGTTCGCCCAACTTCATGCCACCGGAGCAGGCCAGTTCGCAGCACGGTAAGGTGGGCCGGCCCGCGGACGTGTATGGACTGGGTGCGATTCTCTACCATTTGCTGACCGCCCGCCCGCCCTTCCAGGCCGAATCGTTCGAAAACGTCATTTACCAGTTGCTCAACACCGAACCGGTGTCCCCCCGACTGCTCAATTCGAGCGTGCCCTCAGATCTCGAAACGATCTGCGTCAAATGTCTGCAAAAAGAACCTTCGCGCCGCTACTCAAGCGCTCAGGAACTCTCGGATGAACTCGGTCGCTTCCTTCGCCACGAACCAATCCAGGCGCGTCCCATCACGCCTGCCGAACGGACCTGGCGCTGGTGCCGGCGCAAACCTGCCATCGCCAGCCTTAGCGCGGCGACCATTCTCCTGTTGTTGGCCGTCGCCATCGGTTCGCCGATCGCCGCTTTTCTCTTCAATCGCGAACGTCAACGCGCGGAGGAGAATCTTTACTTCGCCGACATGCACGGCGCCGAAACCGCTTTGGAGGATGGCGATCTGGGCCGCGCCAGGGAACTGCTCCAGGCCCATCAGCCACGGGCTGGCCAAACTGACCTGCGAGGTTTTGAGTGGCGCCTGCTCTGGCAGCGTTGCCGGGGCGACGATCTTTATGCGTTGCGGGGCCATTCGAACTCTCTCAGCGCACTCAGGTTCTCGCCGGATGGCGACACGTTGGCCACGCGAAGCCGGGACAATCAATTGAAAGTGTGGGACCTGAGCACCCGGACCGAGCTGTTCACGATCACGAACGTCACCTCACTTGGCGGGTTTACTTCCGATGGTCAAAACTTCGCGTTCGGCCTGGGAGACGGCTCGGTCAGACTCTGCGATTCCAGAACCGGGCGGACACTTTACTCCCTCGAAAAGGCCGGGGAACTGGTCGCGTTGCTGGCCGATGGAAAAACCGTTGCCACAACCGCAGAAGGGTTCATCGTCAAACTCTTGGATATTACCTCCGGACACGAAACGTTCCTTCTGCCTGGAAAGGGCGGGCTCGATCTTCGGGGACCGGAATTCGGGGCTGGAGTTGTCATCTCGCCCGACGGCGAGAAGCTGGCCATCAGCAATGGATCCGAAAACGGCATCACGCTTTGGGATCTCAAGACGCACGCGATCCTGAACAGTTCGCTGGATAAACGCGAAGTCCCGATCACCTTCCTGCAATTGTCCCCAGATGGGAAAGTTCTCGCCACGGGAGGTTTTGATGGCCTGGTAAGGCTTTGGGACATGGCCACAGGCCATGAACTTCCTCATCCTATTCAAGAGCCCGAGTCGGTCGTTTCCGCAGCGTTTTCTCCGGATGGGCGGGTGGTGGCCATCGCAAGCCTGGATCAAACCATCAAGCTTTGGGAGTTAGCCACGGGGCGCGAACTCGACACCCTCAGGGGACATGAAAGTGGAGTCTGGCCCGTGACATTCTCCGCCGATGGCCGGAGGTTGGCCAGTGGCGGAGATGACAAAACAGTGAGGCTGTGGAACACCGGGCCAAAGCCCGTGAAGCCGGCCCTTTCCGGCTTGGCGCAGTGGGAGCCATTGATCTGGTCGCCGGACAGCAACCTTCTGGCGGGTCATTGCCAGGATCAAACGGTCAAGCTCTGGGATGCCGCCACCTTGGAAACGCGGACTGTGCTTCCTGGCATTTCCCACCTTCTGACATTCAGTGACCACGGAAAAACCATTCTGGCGAGGCTCGTGGACGGCACCGTGAAGGGCTTCGATGTCGCGACCGGAATAGTGACGCGGGACCTTCCAACGCCGCCCTCACGTGAGTGGAATTATGTGATCACTTCGCCGGACGGACGCAGCGCAGCGATCACAGACGGTACGCCAACCATCCAGCTTTGGGACACGGTTTCTGGCGAGATTAATTTATTAACGAACCTCACCCGGAAGCCAGAAGTGCTCGCCTTTTCTCCTGACGGCAACACGTTGATCGACGCAGGAGGTCTGGAGGGCGAAATCGATATCTGGGATGTGACTCGAAGGCAATGCGTGGAGTCAATAGCAGCGCATTCTGGGCGGGTTGTGAGCGTCGCTATTTCCCCGGATGGTACGTTGGCGGCCTCCGGCAGCATCGACGGCACCATCAAGCTTTGGAACCTGAAAACAAGCCGATGGCTGGCGACTCTGAAAGGGCATAGGCGGCCGGTTTGGACTTTGGCGTTTTCTCCCGATGGCAAGACCCTGGTCAGTGGCAGCGGCGACCGCACCGTCAGACTTTGGAACGTGTCGCTCCGTCGCGAGGCGGCGATTCTCAGGCTGTTCGACGGCAGCTATTCGCGCCTCGCTGAGGAGATCCGGCCGCTCACTTTCTCCCCGGACGGGAACAACGTCGCCGGGGTTACTCAAGATGGCCGCTTGATATTGCTTCGTGCCGCGACACTCGATGAAGTGGCGCTACGCCCCGGTGCCGTGCAGGCGCTGCCAAAGGCAGCTCAATAGTCCAGCGATGAGGCTTCGCGCTCGTGATTCCTTTTGATCGAGCGATGCCACGTCAGCTTTGCCCGCGTTCAGCTCGTTTCGCTTCCCGCAGTTCCTCAGGCCGCAGTCCCCGGGATGGTTTCACACACCTTGTAACCACTCCACGACTCCGTTGTAGGAACTGGTGAACGAAAAACAACCCGGGTGCGAACAGCCTGACAACAAACCAAAACCGAAGAGAGAAAAAATCGCATGATCATTACAGGAAGACTATCAACCAAGCGGATACGTCGGAGTGAGGACAAAAGCCACAATACTTTGGTATTCCTTTCTACAAACCACCAAACTCGTGGGGTTATGAAGATTAGCTCAGCACGTGATTGGGCCTTCACCCTGATCGAACTTTTGGTTGTCATCGCCATCATCGCGATTCTAGCCGCAATGCTGCTGCCCACGCTGGCCAGGGCCAAGCAAGCGGCACGGATGGCCACGTGCCGGAATAATCTGCATCAGATCGGCATCGGCCTGCATTTGTATGTCGATGAAAACAAGGAAACCTTCCCGCCTTTCGACACCGACCAGTTCAAGGATCCGGGGCCGAAGTTGAACTACTCTGCCGCGCTTGGCGGCCAGGATCCTTCACCCGCATGGGCCGCCGGGGTCCGGGCAGCAGCCAATCGGCACCTGGCCAAGTACGTTCCTGCGCCCGCTGCTTTTCATTGTCCCGAGGATAAGGGACTGGACCTTACCAGCCTCGGTTTTCTTTCGACCCGGCCGACCTGTTATGGGACGATAGGCTGCAGCTATGAGTTCAACGGCCTTATCCATTCCGACCTCGACTTCATGGCTGCCGAGGATCCCATTAACAATCTTTGTGGCCAGAAGGAGAGCTGGGTGCCGTCGCCGGCTCGCTTTATCATGATGCATGAGGGGGCCGGTTACCCCTGGAACAATCTCTTCTTTCATTGGCATGGCGGAAACGGAAATCTGATCAGCGCAGGGGCTCTGAAAAACGACCCGACCCCCTTCATCGCTCCGACCTTGTTCGTGGATGGCCACGCGCAGGCTTGCAATTTCACAAGCGCATTCAAAAACAGTACCGGCCAGACAATGGGTGAGAGAAGGGACTGGATGTGGTACAAACCTCGGCAAAAGTAGCATCGAGCCTTGCTGACGAGATCCCCGCCGATGAGTTCTTCCCCGGACGTGAACACGCTCGCCGCTCTCACGCATATTGGCAATATCATCCTGTTCCGTGCCCCGACCCAGGATGAAGCGACATCGCGCGCGCGGGTGCGTCGCCTGTGGTGCAGCTGGCAACTCCACAGTCCTGCCACGGCGCCTTATGTTCCTGCCCCACCTTTGATTGCTTGATCTCAAATTGGGGTCATTTTCCTTACCGCAGTCTCCCGCCCATGGCTCCGCCCTCGGTTCCAGAACCGTTTCACATATTCTGTAACCTCTCCACCGCCGCGTTGTAGGAATCGGTGAAGAATTAACCAAATCAGGCGCGAACGGCCTGATAAAAAACAAAAACATATAAGGATCGGAACATTATGAACACAAAACGAAATTGGACGGCTGCCGGGCTCGGTCTCACAGTTCTAGCGCTGCTGGTGTTGCCACGTCCCGTCCTGGCCGAGGATCAACTCCGGATCAAAGGCCAGGAGACGGGAGCGGTTTTCCCGGGAGCTTTTCAGTTCCCATTTCACTACGAAAGCCTTGCCGCCACGGGGAAGGCAAGCCGTCTCGGGCACTACACCCTCACTGGAAATTTTGCGGTGGATGTCCGCGTGGGGATGTCGACCGGAGCGTTCACGCTCAGCACGCACGACGGGAATGAGCTTTTCCTGACCGAGGCAGGGCATGGCGTGGCCATTGGCGATTTCATTCACAAGGTGTCCGTTTACACCATCACGGGCGGCACGGGCCATTTCGAAGGAGCGACCGGCAGCATTACTACCAGCCTGACATTTGCCTTCCCATTGAACCAGGATATTTCCCCAAATCCCTATGTTGCCGAGCTCACTGGGATCATCGTCCTGGCAGAGGAGGACTGCGATCTGGACAATTCATTTGGACACTAAGATTACACCGGAATTCGAGGCGGTTCCATTGAGGGACTTGGAAAGATGACATGAATATCCAGTTAATGACTTTATGAAGACACGATTCTCAAAACACTTTCGATTCCTTCCCATCTTGTGCTGGGCCGCCTTGGCAAGTCACGGGGCTTCGGCCCAGACGCCGCCCGCACTGGGCGTTGAACTGTATGCGGGGCTGAGCATCACCGGCGCGGTGGGCACCGTTTACTCGGTTGAGTACGTCACGGACCTGGCCCAGACGAACTCCTGGCGCTGCCTGGAGTTCCTGCAACCGCCCGCCAGCCCGTATCTCTGGACCGACAAGTCTGCTCCGGCGACGGGTCAACGGTTTTACCGGGCGGTCGTGTTTGTCGCGCCCACGAACCTGGCGTTCATCCCGCCGGGCACCTTCATGATGGGCAGCCCGACGAATGAAGTGGGCCGAGATATTGATTCATTTGACGAAGAGGGTCCGCAAATGGCAGTGACGATCAGTCGTGGGTTTTTGGTCGGAAAATATGAGGTAACCCAGGGGGAGTATCTGGCGGTGATGGGCACCAATCCAAGTGGGTTCACAGGGGACACGAACCGTCCGGTCGAAACCGTAAGTTGGTTCAACGCCACGAACTATTGCGGCAAGCTCACGCAGCGGGAGCGCGCCGCGGGGCGTATTCCGACCAACAGTGTATATCGGCTGCCGACGGAGGCAGAGTGGGAATACGCGTGCCGGGCATGGACCTCGACACGGTTCAGTTATGGGGACGACGTGGGCTACACAAATGTGACCGATTACGCCTGGTATAGGGACAACAACGGAGGAACAACTCACGTTGTGGGCCAGAAATTACCCAACCCTTGGGGTTTGTATGACACTGCCGGGAATGTGTGGGAGTGGTGCCAGGACTGGTCGGCTCCGTATCCCGGCGGGACCGCACTGGATCCTCAAGGACCGGCAACGGGCGTGGACCGCGTGCTTCGAGGCGCCAGTGTGTTCGGCCCCGCCTACGCCATGCGGTCGGCTCAGCGTTTCCACGACGTCCCAACGATCAAGGTTGACAACACTGGTCTCCGGGTAGTCCTGGCCGCAGGTCAACCTTGAGCTGACGGTAGGAAGCGGACAGCAACGATCGCCTGGCCACATTTCGATGGGAATTGCGAATCAACCCAGCTCGCGGGTCCCCTCGGCGACACCAAGCAAGATCGTATGACCAGCAATATCATGTCGAGCGTGATGTTCGGGTACACCCCAGCTGTGGGTGCCTATCGTTACCCGGCTGACTACCTGTGGCCCCGGCGGCGTTCTCGCGGAATCAAACATCGGCACTGGAACTGGAGGTCCACCCGGACAGGGAAATTGGGTCCAAATCGGCCGCCATCAGTTCGCGGCCACGGAGTTGTGCCTCGGGTTCGATGCAGCCAATACCTTCACCGGCACCACCAAAATTCGCAGTAGCCTCACGGTCAACAAAGGCGGCGATGAATTCACTGCCGCGGTTCAGACGGATACCATCCTGCCGAACGGAATTACCCTTCCGTTTCATCCTGCGGGAACTGCCCACGGCGTCCGCGTGCCAATCGAACCGCTGAACTGAAGTGACCACGGGTTTGATCCTCTCACCCTTTCCGTTGAATCCTGATACTTCATAAAACTTGCGCCGGGTTTCTCTGTGTTAATCGACAGAGAAACCCGGATTCATTTTGGCGTAGATAATCAGAAATCGAAAATCCGGTGCAGATAACTTTCCTCCCGACTTTCGTTTCATTTCGCATTACTGCCAAATTATTGACCGACTGCCTTCGGCTGTGCCTTCTCCCATTCGGCTTTGCTGACCTTTTTCGCTTCATGCCGGATGTAGAATGTCCCCTTTTTGTTGCCGACGACGATGTCCGGATATTTTTTGTTGCTGCAACGACCCGCCACGACCTGCGTGCCCACGCCCGAGTCATCGTCAATCAGGTGGGGAACGAAATCCACCGTCTTGTCCCGGTTGCGGACGAGCTGGAACCAATAAATCACCGCCGCGTCGGTCGGATCGGCGTCGCCGTGCGCGCCGTGTGCCCAGAACCGTTTGCCGGTCACGATGTCCTTGAGCCCGTCGCCATCCATGTCAATCAGATCGACCGCGTGGAGTTGGGAGAAGGTCACGCCGTAGGAATTCGGCTTCTTTTCCTTTTCGAGAACGACGTGCTCCTTGAACGTGATTTCGCCGTTCTGCTTCACCTGTTCGTACCAGACGAGTCCGTAGCCATGCGCGGCCACGCTGGTGATCACATCGTTCAAGCCGTCACCGTTCACGTCGTAGGCATACGCCTGCGATCCGCCGGTGCCGAATTTGAACGGATGCAACTTCCACACCGGGTCGCCCACGAGCGACTTCGGCTGCTCCCACCAGCCATCCTTCTCGATCAGGTCCATCCGGCCGTCGCCGTTCACGTCACCGACGCCCATGCCATGGGTGAATTTATGATAATTATTGTTCGGCGAAATCGGATGAAACTTCCAGGGGCGGCCCGGATCGCCCCAGTCCGGTTCCGCGTAGCCGTAGGAGCCCTTGGAACTGCAAACGATCTCAGGCCTGCCGTCGCCGGTGATGTCGGTGAACGTTGGTGATTCATTGTCCGTCACATCGAGCACAACGTGCTTCTGCCAGTGGCCCTCGCGGCCTTTCGGGTTTTCGTACCAGGCGCTCGCTTCGCCCGGAAAACCGATGATCAGGATATCGTCCCAGCCGTCCTTGTTGAAGTCGTACGCGAAGGCGAAAAAATTGTCCGAGTAGGCGTTGTTGGAACCGAGCGCGCCTTCGAAGCCCTCGATGACCGACTCTTTGCCGTCGGCGTCCTTCTTTTTAAACGTCTGCGTCGCGGGATAATACTCGTGGCGCTTTTTAAAATCCGGCCCTTCGTACCAGTACGGTCCGGAGACGATGTCCGTTTTGCCGTCGTGATTGAAGTCGCCAAACGTCGCGCCTTCGCACCAGAACTTGTCGCTGAGCCGGGTTTTCGTGAAAGTGTGGAGCAAATAGTCTTTCGCGGAGCCGGCGACGGAGCCGCACATGAGCGCCGCGAGAATGAGCGGGAATTTGTTCATGCTTAATGTCTGGCAGCAACCGCCCGACCGGTCAAGCCGGATGGTGACATTGATGACGGCGTGTTCGCCTGTCACAACGCCGGAGCGATAAACACGCCTGCGGCCGGGACGCGCGCCGCGGCCGCGTGCGTTGGGATGCCGCCTGGGCGGTAAGGCA
>DATNDF010000451.1 GCA_035607015.1 Candidatus Angelobacter sp.
CGCGCTCCTTTTCTGAACGCTCGGATCTGAATCTACAGGTATATTATGACCGCACTGTTCGTAACGGCGCGGTTCTTAACGAAGACCGTGACGCGATCGACATTGATTTGCAGCACCATTTCCTGCTGGGTGAACGGCAAAACCTCGTTTGGGGCGCGGGCTACCGCATCTCTTCGGACGAGCTGGACAATACCTACACGGCCACGTTCAATCCCGACCAGCGCACCGTCCAGTTGTTCAGCTTGTTCGCGCAGGACGAAATCACCATTGTGCCGGACCGGCTTCGGGTCACTCTGGGGTCAAAACTTGAACATAATGATTTTACCGGTTTCGAATATCAACCCGGAGGCCGGATCTCCTGGACACCAACGGACCGGCAGACGCTTTGGGCCTCCATCTCACGGGCGGTTCGGACGCCATCGCAGGCCGAGGACGACATTCAACTCCGGCAAGTGACGACCACCCCCGGGGTTCAGGCGCTGATTCAAGGCAACCGTGAATTCGACTCCGAGGAATTGCTGGCCTACGAAGCGGGGTACCGCTGGCGTCCACTCGACCGCATCACGTTGGACGTGTCGGCGTACTACCATGATTACAGCAATCTCCGCAGCCTCGAACCGAGTGGCGTTCTGCCGGGTCCGCCGGTAACGATTTCCGTTGTCGCAGCCAACCGGATCAACGGCGAGACTTACGGCGTCGAATTCGCGCCGAGTTGGCAGATCACTGAATGGTGGCGTGTGCAGGCCGCTTACACGTTCATGCAGATGCAGCTTCACCGCGATGCGGGGAGCCAGGACACAACGACGGAGGCGAACGAGGGCCGTAATCCGCACCACCAGTTCAGCCTGCGTTCTTCCCTCGATCTGCCACACGACATTGAATTCGATTGCACGCTCCGTTACGTGGAGAGTCTGCCGGATTTTCAAATCCCCAGCTACGTGGTCATGGATGCCCGCCTTGCATGGCGACCGCTCAAGAATCTCGAATTGGCGATCGTTGGACAGAACTTTCTGGATGACCGGCATCCGGAGTTTCAGCCCGTGCTCATTCCGACTGAAAGGACCGAGGTGCAACAGAGCGTATACGGAAAGGTCACGTGGCGCTTCTAGCTTCATTGGTGTCGTCGTGGTGCGCCGTTTCGGCGAGGCGTTTGAGCAATGCTTTTCTTGCGGCTGGCGCGCAAAGACGCGGTTTTTGGAGTGCGGTTGCCGTCGGGTGCGGCGCATGGTTGGTTGTCGGATTTCAGGCTGTTGCGGCGCCGCCGGTTTCGGCTCCGGTCACCAGGGCGCCGGAATATGCTCTCAAAGCCGCGTATCTGTTCAACTTCATCCAGTTTATCCAATGGCCGAGCAATGACTTGAGCGCCGTCAACGCGCCAGTTGTTATCGCCCTGCTCGGTGAAGATCCCTTCGGAGGCGCGTTGGACCAGGCGGTGAAGGACAAGACCGTTCATGGCCGGCGCTTCGAGATCAGGCGGGTCAAAAATCCCGGTGAACTGAGGGACTGTCATGTTTTGTTCGTTTGCGGCTCGGAGTCGAGGCGGATACCGGAAATTCTCGCGGCGGTTCGTAAAAAGGGCATCCTGACGGTGAGCGACATTGAATGGTTTGCCGAGCAGGGCGGCATGATCAATTTTTTCACGGAGAACAACAGAGTGCGGTTCAAAATCAATCCCGACGCCGCCGAAGGAGCGGGTATCAGGATCAGTTCACAGCTCTTGAAACTGGGAATGATCGTATCGGGGAAGGCCGACGCAAGGAAGTAGTCGCATGATCAAGTTCGAGGATCTGTCCATCAGGGGCAAACTGACGTGGATCATCATGCTTGCCAGCGGAGTCGCGCTTTTTCTGGCGTGCGCCGCCTTCGCGAGCTACGAGGTGGTGGCGCTGCGTCAAACAATGGTGCGGACGTTGTCCAGCCTTGGGAACGTTATCGGTGATAACGCCTACTCCTCCCTGGTGTTTAATGATTCGAAGACCGCGGGCGAAATCCTTTCCTCGCTCGGCACCGACCCGCACATCGTGGGCGCCTGCATCTACGACACGAACGGCGTGGTGTTTGCCCGGTATTCTCGCGATGGCGATCCCGGCAAATATAAAGCGCCTCCCGCAGAGGCGGATGGCTGGCGGTTTACGCGTGGTGCGCTGGTGCTTTTTCATCGGATTATTGTCGAAGGTCAACGGGCCGGCACCGTGTTCATCGAATCTGATTTGCAGGAGTTGTATCAACGAATTGGTCTTTATGCGGGAATTGTCCTGATTGTTCTGTTCGCTTCGGCGGGAACCGTGTTTTTCCTTTCCACGCGCCTTCAGCGGGTCATCTCCGGCCCCATCCTCGATCTGGAACGAACCGCGAGCGTCGTGGCGAGCGAAAAGAACTATTCCATCCGCGCGACCCGCCGGGGCGCGGACGAATTGGGCCGGTTAATCGATGGCTTCAACGAAATGCTCGAACAAATCCAGCAACGGGACGGTGCCCTGCAGAAGGCGCACGACGAGCTGGAGAAACGGGTCGATGAACGCACCGACGCGCTGCGGCGGGAGGTCCTGGAACGCAAGCGGGCCGAACGTGCCCTTTTTCAATCGCAGGAGTTATACCGCCTCATGGCGCTGAACGCGAGCGATCTGCTTTACGTGTATCGGCCGGACACGGGCAAAGTCGAGTGGTTCGGCCGGGTGGACAAAATGCTGGGTTACGCGGAGCAGGAATTGCCGCGCACGCGTGAGGCGTGGGAAGGATGTATTCATCCTGAAGACCGCGGGCTGGCCAAGGCCGGTTACATTCGATCACACGAAACGGGCGAGGCCTTCCAGGTCGAGTATCGCGTTCGGCGAAAGGATGGAGAGTGGCTTCACTGGGCGGAGCGCGGCCGGCCGGTGTACGACGACGAGGAAGGCAGGAGCGTTATTAAATTCGTCGGCGCCTGCATCGACATCACCGAGCGTAAGCGCGCCGAATCCGAATTGATCGCGGCGAAGGAGGCCGCCGAATCCGCCAGCCGGGCAAAAAGCGAGTTTCTGGCCACCATGAGCCATGAAATCCGTACTCCGATGAACGGCATCATCGGCATGACCGGTCTCCTGCTGGACACCCACCTGGGGCCCGAGCAGCGCGATTTCGGAGAAACCATCCGCGCCAGCGCCGAGTCGTTGTTGACCATCGTCAACGAGATTCTGGACTTCTCAAAAATTGAGTCGGGCAAGCTCACGTTTGAAACCCTGGATTTTCATCTGCGGGAAACCGTGGAAAGCGCCCTGGACCTGCTGGCGGAGCAGGCGCGGAGCAAAGACCTCGAGTTGATCTGCTGGCTGCCAGCCGAAGTGCCGAAACGGTTACGCGGAGATCCAGGCCGCCTGCGCCAGGTGCTGGTGAACCTGATTGGTAACGCCGTCAAGTTCACCGAACAGGGTGAAGTGCTGGTCCGCATCGAGACAGTCGAGGAGTCCGACGATGAAGTCGCACTCCGTTTTGCAATTCGCGACACTGGCGTCGGCATAACGCCCGAAGTCAAGCAGAGGCTTTTCCAGCCTTTCAGCCAGGCGGACAGTTC
>DATNDF010000452.1 GCA_035607015.1 Candidatus Angelobacter sp.
GGTCGCGCCATTCAACGACCTGACCACGACAGCGGAAATCATCCGCCATTTTGCCGGCGATCTCGCTGCGGTGATCGTCGAGCCGCTGCATCGGTGCATCTCACCGGTGCCGGGCTTTCTTCAAGGGTTGCGAAAACTCACCGAGCGACATGGGGTGGTGTTGATCTTCGACGAAGTGGTGACCGGCTTTCGCCTGGCGCTGGGAGGGGCGCAGAAATACTACGGAGTGTCCCCGGACCTCGTTGCGTACGGCAAGGCGCTCGGTGGCGGCTTTCCCATCGGTGCGTATGGCGGGCGGGCTGGTTTGATGGACGCTGTCTCGGAACGCCGCCTGCCCGGTCCGGGTTACGTCTGGTCGGCCTCCACCGGGGGAGGCAATCCCGTGTCGTGTGCGGCCGCGCTCGCCACACTCGACGTGCTCTCCGGGCGCGGCACGTATGAATCACTCCACGCCGCCGGCCAACGACTGCGGACATTGCTGGCGCAAGCACTCAAAGTGGCGGGGGAGCCAGCGCAGATGCTGGGAGACGGACCACTGGCCCAGGTCGCATTCACGGCCCGGCCCGTTTTGAACCAAAAGGACTGGCTCGCGAGTGATCGCGCCCGCGGTCGTGCGATAATGCTCGAGCTGTTGCGCCGCGGCGTATTCTTGAACCCGATGGGAACGAAACTCTACCTCTCACTCGCGCACGGCGACGCCGCGCTTGATGAATTCGTGAACCGTTTTGCGGACGCGCTCGCGGCAACGCGGTCGGCCCCGTACGAAGTTTCTCCCGGATGAAAGCGCCCTCGACCACGCCGTTCACCGTCAACGGCCATCGTTACGCGCCGCCGCCCCGGCCCGTGGTGGTGGTCTGCCTCGATGGTTCCGCGGACGAATACCTCGACGCGGCCATCGCGCGCGGTCGGATGCCGGTTCTCCAGCGCATCAGCGTGAGCGGTCACCGCGGACTGGCGCGCAGCGCCATGCCGTCGTTTACCAACGTCAACAACGCTTCCATCGTCACCGGCGTGCCGCCGTCGGTCCACGGCATCGGCGGAAACTTTTTTTACGACATGGCGAGCGGTCAGGAGGTGATGATGAATTCAGCGAAGTTTTTGCGTTGCGAGACGATTTTCCCGGCCGCCGCGCGCGCGGGACGCCGGGTGGCGGTGGTGACCGCCAAGGAAAAGTTGCGCGATATCTTTGCCAGTGGGCTCGTCGAGAAGGGCGGCGTCGCATTCTCTTCGGAAAAGGCCGGTCAGGCGAAGAAAGACATGCATGGTATCACCGACGTCGAAAGGCTGGTTGGCCGAGCCACTCCGCCCATTTACAGCGCGGAAGCCAGCCTGTATGTCCTCCGGTCCGGGGTCGCTCTTCTGGAAAAGGGAATGTCCGACTTCCTGTATTTGTCCACGACGGATTACATGCAACACCGGTTCGCGCCGGATGCACCGGAGGCGGTTGGGTTTTACGCGGACATCGACGCTGAACTCGGCAGGCTGCTGGAACTTGATGCCATCGTCGGTGTCACGGCGGACCATGGCATGAACGCCAAGCAAAAATCGGACGGGTCTCCGAACGTCATTTATCTCGAATCACTGCTGACCGAGAAGTTCGGCGCCGGCTTTCGCGTGATCTTGCCCATCACGGACCCGTACGTCGTTCACCACGGCGCGCTGGGTTCGTTTGCGGTCGTGCATCTGCCTCCGAAGGTCAGCGCCCGCCGCACGTTCAATATTCACCGCTTCCTTAACCGGCTCCCCGGCGTGACAGAAGTGTACGGGCGCAACGCCGCCGAAAAGCTGCAACTGCCCGCCGACCGGCTCGGGGACCTGGTGGTCATATCCGGCCGCGATGTGGTTCTCGGTCGCACGCCTGATCACCACCCCTTGAACGTGCTGGAGGGCGGATTGCGTTCGCATGGTGGCCGCTACGAGGAAATGGTGCCTTTCATCCTGAGCGAACGCCTCAAACCCGACTACGCCGTGCGGGCGGCCGGCGATCCGCGTAATTTTGAAATTTTTGATTTCACAGTGAACGGAACCGGGTCGTGACGCGATGAACCTGCCTTGTTACATAGCCGGCAAACCGGTTTCTTCGGGCGAACGTTGCACCATCAGGAGTCCGTATAACGGAGAAATCGTCGGCTCCGTTGCGCTGGCGGGCCGCGAACACGCCGACGCTGCCATTTCCGCGTCGCTTGCACCGCGCGCCTCGCTCTCCCGGCATGAACGCTCGACGATCCTCGACGCCGCCCACCGGCTCCTCGACGGACGCCGGGAAGAATTCGCCCGGCTCATCACCGGCGAAACCGGGCTCTGCCTGCGGGAAACGCGCTACGAAACCGGACGCGCGCTGGATGTGCTGCGGTTCGCTGCGATGGAGGCCCTGCGCGACGACGGTAGAATTTTTTCCTGCGACATTTCTCCGCAGGGCAAGGCGCGAAAGATCTTCACGGTTCGGGAACGGCTGGGCTGCGCCGTTTGCGTCACGCCGTTCAATCATCCGTTGAACACTGTGATTCACAAAGTTGCGCCCGCGATCGCCGCCGGCACGCCGGTGATTCTCAAGCCTTCGGAAAAAACACCGCTGACGGCGATCCGGCTCGCCGAACTGTTGTACGAGGCGGGGTTGCCGGGCCCGATGTTGAGCGTGCTGCTTGGCCCGACGAACGAAATTGCCGAACCCCTTGTGCAGGATCCGCGGGTGGACATTGTTTCATTCACCGGAAGCGTGGCGGTCGGCAAGCGCATCGCCGCGACGGCCGGCTACAAAAAACTTGCGCTGGAACTTGGGGGCAACGACCCGCTTATCGTGCTCGATGACGCCGACCTCGACCTTGCTGCGGCGCTCGCCGCCGAGGGCAGCTACCGGAATTCCGGCCAGCGTTGCACGGCAGTGAAACGCATTCTGGCGCACAAAAGCATCGCGCCTGAATTCACGCAGCGGCTCGTCCAAAAAACGAAAGAATACGTCTGCGGCGATCCGATGGACGAGGCAACGCGCGTCGGCACTGTCATCGACGAATCCGCCGCCCTTCATCTGGAAACGGTGCTGAAGGAAGCTGTCGCAGTGGGAGCGCAGGTGCTGACCGGCGGCCGGCGGACGGGCGCGCTGCTCGAACCCACAGTCATCGTGAATGTTCCGCGCGATTGCCGGATGATTGTATGCGAGAGTTTCGGTCCGCTCGCGCCGATCGTCGTCGTGCGCGACCTGGACGACGCCATCGAGGTGGCTAACTCGACCGTGTATGGATTGAGTTCAGGCATCGTGACGCGCTCGCTCGACAAGGCCGTCGAATGCGTAAAACGCCTTCGCTGTGGCACGGTGAACGTCAACGAAGTCCCCGGTTTTCGCATCGAGAATTCGCCTTTCGGCGGGATTAAGGACAGCGGGCTGGGGGTCAAGGAAGGCGTGATTGAAGCCATGAAATGCTTCAGTTTCGTGAAGACGTTTTCTCTCCCCTGGTGAAGGCCTGGTTTCGAGAAACCCGACGGCGCAATGGAAACGACGGGGATTGATTGGACTCGGCGGTTGAGTAAACGCCGCATGTAACAAACCCCCCTCCCGGCGGAAGGTTGTGGACGTCGATACAATCGCCCGGGCCCTTGCCACTCCGGCAATCGCGGGAGAGAGCAGAGTTGCCATCAACTTTTTCATAAAAACCTTTCCGTCATCCCGGCTAACGTTCATTCTTACATCTGCCGTTGGGCCAACCGCCATGGTTGTTTGTTATCGAACGCGGCGGTATGGCCTTGCGGAATGAAGTGTGTTCAATGAAACGTGAACAAGGCCAAGTGCATCGTCCGGGCCGGCTGCGGCAGCCCCTGCCCCGATCGTTCAAAGAGCTGACACCCACCAAGGCCTTTAATCCGCGCACGTTCTTTTATGAAATGGTCTGGAAGGCGTTGCTGACCCGCCGCAAAGGACTTCACAAGCGGCCCGAGTTTCCCAGGCTGATGCCCGGCCAGGTCGCCCTGACCTGGATCGGGCATGCGTCCTTTCTGGTCCAGTTTCACGATCTGAACGTCCTCATCGATCCAAATTTCGCCAACTGGCTTTTCCTCCTCAAGCGCATCAAGCGCGCCGGTCTCAAGTTGAAGCACCTCCCTCCCATTGATCTCGTCTTGTTGACGCACGCGCATTTCGATCACTTCCACAAACCGACGCTGCGACGCCTGCCGCATCCGAAGGTGGCGGTGGTCCCCTGGGGTGTGAGCGATCTGGCCACCGGACTGGGCTTCGAGCGGGTGATCGAGCTTGAATGGTGGGAGAGTTTTTCGCGCAACAACTGGAAAGTGACATTGACGCCCAGCAAACATTGGGGAGCGCGCATGTTGCGGGACGACCATCGCGGTTATGGCGGATTCATCCTCGAACACGAGGGGCGCCGCATCTACCACGCGGGCGACAGCGCGTATTTCAACGGCTTCCGGGAAATCGGGGAACGCTTGCGGCCGGAGATCGCGCTGCTGCCCATCGGAGCCTATTACCCGGATTCGTTCCGCAACGTCCACATGGGCCCGGACGAGGCGGTCAAGGTGTTCCACGATTTGCGGGCGCAATGGCTCGTACCGATGCACTATGGCACATTCAAACTGTCTTTCGAGCACCTTGACGAACCGCCACGCTGGCTTTTGGAACTGGCCGAAAGGCAGCGATTCCGCGACCGGGTCAGAATCCTCGAGGAAGGCGTCCCGCAAGTCTTCTGACGACGAACCCGCGTCCGCCTTCGCGGGCAGTTTCCGGCCCAAAACGCGCAACAGCGCGTTGCCACACAATTGTAACTCGCCACTGACCTCATTGTCACGATAGTCTGCAGTCCCTCGGCTATGGCGACGACGGAAGCTACAACCTTCGGGGCGGCCCATTTCATCAACCGCGAGTTGAGCTGGTTGGAGTTCAATCAGCGCGTGCTCGATGAAGCGTTGAATCCCGCCACGCCGTTGCTCGAACGGGTGAAATTCTTCTGCATCACCAGCTCAAACCTCGACGAATTCTTCGAAGTGCGGGTCGCCGGACTCAAACAGCAGATCGAAAGCGACGTGGTCGAGCGGAGCATTGACGGTCTCACGGCGACCGAGACGTTTCGGGCCGTCACCCGGCGCGTGCGGCGGATGGTGGAGCAGCAATACGTCTGCTGGCGCGAGCGATTGGTGCCCGCGCTGACGGAAAGCGAAATCCGCTTTCTGCAATTCGCCGAACTGGGCGCTGCCGACGTCGCGTGGCTCGAAAACTATTACCGCACACAGGTCAGGCCCGTGCTGACGCCGCTGGCCATAGACCCCGCGCATCCGTTTCCGCAGCTGCTGAACAAATCACTCAACATGATGGTGCAGCTCGAAATGCCGAACGGTGGCCAGATGCTTCGCCACCTCGCGGTGGTGCAGGTGCCCCGCGTGCTGCCCCGGCTGGTCAAACTGCCGCGTGAGGATTCCCGACGGGACTACGTCTTCCTTGGGCACCTGATCGGACATTTCCTGGCGGATCTGTTCCCCGGCACATCCATTCGGGGATACTGGCACTTCCGCGTCACTCGCAACAGCGAGTTGTATATTGACGAAGAAGACGCCGACAACCTGCTCAGAGCGGTCGAGGACGAATTGCACAATCGCCGGAAGGGCGCCGCGGTCCGGCTCGAACTGGAAAAGGATTGTCCGCCCGAAATCTGCGCCGCGTTGCTCGGCACCCTGCACCTGGCGGAGGATGATCTGTACGTCATTGACGGTCCGCTGAATCCGACGCGACTCATGACCGTTTACGAAGGCGATCATTCGCCCGAGCTGCGCGACCCGCCATTTGTTGCGCCGATGGCCGCTGCGTTTCGTGACCAGACGGATCTGTTCGCCGTCGTCCGTGAACGCGACGTTCTGCTGCATCATCCGTACGAAAGTTTCAGCGCGGTGGCAGACTTTCTCGAAGCTGCGGCCGCCGATCCGAAGGTACTGGCAATCAAACAAACGCTCTACCGGACGGGGGGCGATCCGCGCATTGTGGGCGCGTTGATGAATGCGGTGCGCAACGGCAAACAGGTCACCGCGGTCGTGGAACTGCGCGCCCGGTTTGACGAGGCCAACAACATTCAATGGGCGCGCCGACTGGAGGAGGCGGGCGTCCAC
Organism: Candidatus Angelobacter sp.; assembly: GCA_035607015.1. Lineage (NCBI taxonomy): Bacteria > Pseudomonadati > Acidobacteriota > Terriglobia > Candidatus Angelobacter > Candidatus Angelobacter sp. Next base: position 6,103 of record DATNDF010000452.1, read on the forward strand.
GTCGTGTACGGCCTGGTGGGTTACAAGATCCACGCGAAGATGCTGCTGGTGGTGCGCAAGGACGATGACGGCATCCGGCGCTACGTTCATCTGGGCACGGGGAACTACAATCCCGGCACTGCGCGCCTCTACACAGACCTTGGTCTGTTCACATGCCGGACTGATTTTGGCGAGGATGTGACCAACCTCTTCAATCTGCTGACCGGCATCTGCCAGTTTCAAGGAACGCGCCGGCTGCTGGTGGCCCCGTTCGAGTTACGCGAGCGATTGCTGGCCCTGATTCACCGCGAGGCGGAGCACGCGCGCCAGGGTCTGCCCGCGCGGATCATTGCCAAAATGAACGCGCTGGTGGACCGCGAAATGATACAAACGCTTTATCTGGCCGCGCGAGCGGGTGTGAAGATCGACCTTATCGTTCGCGGGATTTGCTGTCTGCGGACCGACGTGCCCGGGACGGGCGCAAACATTACCGTGCGCAGTGTTGTGGACAGGTTCCTGGAACACAGCCGGATTTACTACTTTGAAAACGCCTGCCAGCCCCGGGTATTTTTGGGCAGCGCCGACTGGATGCCGCGGAATTTTCTCCGCCGGATCGAGGTTATTTTCCCGATTGAAGACGGGATTTTGCGGGAACGCGTCAAGCGCGAAATGCTGGAGATCATGCTGGCGGACAACGTCAAGGCGCGAGTGCTTCGGCCCGACGGATCGTACGACCTTCCCTCCGTAAGACCCGGCGTTCCACTGTGGCGCAGTCAATCCGAATTCATGGAACTTGCGAGGAGCAACCACGCGGGTGCGGCGAAAACGACAAAAGACGAGGCGCCGTCGCGGTCCAAATACACGAGGGTGAAACTGGCCCGCAGGCCGTTCGGCAGGTAACCCCGGCCGCTGCAGGCTTCCAATTTTTTCAACTTGAGTTTTAATCCGGCCATGCTTGAAGCGGACCTCGTGCCGGCGCCGGAGAAGAACTCACCCTGCCTGATGGTTGTCTTGCACGGGCTGGGAGACAGTCTGGAGGGCTATCGCTGGCTGCCGCCCGCGCTGGGATTGCCGTGGCTGAATTATCTGCTGGTCAACGCGCCGGACCCTTATTTTGGCGGCTATTCGTGGTACGACTTTTCCGGGGACGTGGGCGTCGGCGTGGAAAGAAGCCGTGCTCTGCTGATTGAATTGCTGGACGAGCAACGCAAACTCGGTTGGACCACGGAACAATCGGTCCTGTTCGGCTTTTCCCAGGGCTGCCTTATGACGATCGAGATCGGTTTGCGTTATCCGCACCGGTTTGCCGGCCTCGTGGGCATCAGCGGTTATGTCCATGAACCGGAGCAATCGCTTCGAGAACTCTCGCCTGTCGCAAAGTTGCAGCGCTTCCTCATCACACACGGCACAGATGATCCGTTGATCCCGTTCGCAGCAGTGCGGGAGCAAATCAAGCTGTTGAAAACCGGCGGGCTGCAGATTGAGTGGCATGAATTTGTGAAGGCTCACACGATCGCCGGTGAAACGGAGTTGGCTGTGATCCGCGATTTCGTCCGGGCATGTTACGGGCGGTAGGCGGTCGTCGCTTCTTCCTTTCTTCTGCCGACGGGTTTGACTTTTGCCGTCTTTTCTGGTCTCGTGTCGGCGCTGGTTTCGGGAAACGCTCGGGAGCGACAACTTCACCTTGCGGATTGCGAACAGAATGCGCCTTACATATTTCCATCGAGCCAAGACGGTGGCCTTGATTCTGCAGTGCTCCTTGTGGACGCCATTGACCAGGGCGGCGCCGACCGTTGGCAGTATTTCTCCGACACAGGGAAAACCCGGCACCCAGGTTGTCATCAACGGGTCCGGGTTTTCGACGGCGACGGAAGTAAAATTCGACACGACGCTCGCTGATTTTATCGCCACCTCCGACAGCCGCATGGTCGCCACGGTGCCGGTGGACGCCACGACGGGGCAGATTCGCGTGACCAACCCAACCGGAGTGGGCGCCAGCGGCGGCAGTTTTCTTGTTATTCCGCGTATTTCCGATTTGTCACCGGGGCGGGGCGCGACGAACACGGTGGTGACGATCGATGGATTCAACTTCCTCGGC
>DATNDF010000453.1 GCA_035607015.1 Candidatus Angelobacter sp.
GGCGTCTCCGGCAGCTTCAACACGCGATCGCCCAGAACTTTCTCGGTCTGCTTCCTTCGAAATTCCTCGTAGGCCTGGCGATGCTGCGGATGTTTCGCGCCCAGGATGGACACCGCCAGCAACGCCGCGTTGATCGCGCCGGGCTTGCCGATGGCCAGCGTTCCCACCGGAACGCCCCCCGGCATCTGCACAATGGACAGCAATGAATCGAGTCCTTTCAACGACGCCGATTCCATCGGCACACCCAGCACCGGCAGCGGCGTCTTTGCCGCGCATACGCCCGGCAGATGCGCCGCCCCGCCCGCCGCGGCGATGATCACCTCCAGCCCGCGCGGAATGGCGGTGGAAAGATATTCAAACAGCGCGTCGGGCGCGCGGTGCGCGGAAATCGCCTGCGCTTCCCACGGCACCTTCAGCGCCTCCAGTTGCGACGCGCAGTGCTGCATCACGTCCCAGTCCGATTTGCTCCCCATGAGGATGCCGACCAATGTTTTTGTTTTTTCGGTTGCCATGATTCGTGCGGATGTTCTACACGAGCCGGGCCGAGGCCGTCGAGTCGTCACTTTGATTCGTTCCCCGGCCAAGGATCGGCGCGCGGATGAATTGCGGAAAGGAATCCGTCACTCGGCGGCTTTGTCCAGCGCGTCCAATACAATCGAGGGCGTCAGGTATCCGTCCGGTAAAACGATGGGCGGCTTGCTGGCGTCCCTGGGATAAACGAGCACCAACGGCACCGCGTCGCGCTTGAAGCGGTGCAATTCCTCCGCGATCGCAGGATCTTCCTTGGAAAAGTCGGCCACCAGCGTCACGGCGTTCATCGCGCCAAGTTTTTTCCGAACGGGCGCGATGTTGATGCTGGTGCGCATGTTTACCTGGCAGGTTGCGCACCAGTCGGCGGTGAAATCGATGAGCACCGGCCGGCCTTCGGCCCGCGCGCTGGCCACGGCCTTATGACTCCACGGTTTCCAGTCGAGTTCCGGCGCGCGCCCGAGCGCCAGCGCGGTAACCACGCCCGTCACCAGGAAGCTCGCCGCGATGCCCGGCCAGCGACGGCCCCGGCCCCGCTGCACAAACTCGCCCCAGATCCACGCCGACATCGCCAGCGCCACCAGAAACACGCCGAACCAGAACACGCCACTTTTCGTGAAATGATTCAACGTCAGTTTGAACAGCCAGACCACCGTCGCCAGCATCGGAAAACCCATCGCGATTTTGAACTTCTCCATCCAGACACCCGGCTTGGGCAGAAATTTCAACCAGCGCGGCTGCCAGCTCAGAACCACGAAGGGTGCGGCCAGCCCGACACCGACCATCAGCAGCACCAGAACGATCGTGGCCGGCGGTTGCGTGAACGCGAAACCGAGCGCCACGCCAAGGAAGGGAGCCGTGCACGGAGTGGCGAGCGCCGTGGCCAACACGCCGTTGAAAAATGCCCCTGCCGCGCCCTTCTTCGACGCCAATTGGCCCGCGGCGTCCATGGTCCGTCCGCTCAACGTCACCTCGAAAACGCCGAACAGATTCAGCGCGACCAGCAGGACGAGAATCGTCATGGCGATGAGAAAATTCACGTTTTGAAACTGCATGCCCCAACTCGCCTGTTTCGCGCCGATCGCCAGCCCGGCCAGCACCAGAAACGAGGTCAGCACGCCAAGTCCATAGACCAACCCCAGCCGGCGCACGCGTCCCGGCGCCTCCCTGCTCTGTTGGACGAATCCGAGAATCTTCAACGCGATGACCGGCAGCACGCACGGCATCACGTTCAATATCAGTCCGCCGATGAAGGCGAACAGCAACATGAGCCCCAGTGGTTTTGATTCCGCCGATGGAAGATCATTTCCTGGCGCTGTCTCCGCGGTCGTGGGACCCTTCGGGGCAATGATCGGCACGTTGATTTCGGTCGCGGATTTCTGATCTGCCGCCGCGGCCACCACAATTCCCTCGAGCTTCGCCGGCCAGTCTCCTTCCAGTTTTTTGACCAGTTTGCGGAATCGAACTCTGCCGTCGCTCCCCGGCAATTTGTCCGTGGCGGCCTGCACCTCGAACGCTTTGCCCGGATACGGAAAGAAATCTTCCGCCGCCTTCGCCGCCACCTCCAGAATCAAAGGGCGGGTGTCCCCTCCGGCCTCCTTCTCCCACCACGCGCCGGCCGCCGTATTCGCATCGGCGCGCGGCAATTTTGTCTTCCAGGCATCCAACAGGAAGACCTCCGCTGACGGATTAGATTTCGCGCCGACGTCAAGCGTCGCTTTGACCTCGGCCCTGCCCGGCAGGCAAACGCGCTCACACTCCAGCCACGACACCCGCGCTTTCAATTCCCTGGTCCCGGAGGCCACGTCGCCCGCGAGCGTCAGCGGCACGAGCAGCATCACCTCGCCGTTGTAAACGTAAGTGGTCAGCCCTTCGACGGTCAGTTTTTCCGGGACCGGCCATTGGATTTCACCGGCCTTGATACCCTCGGGAAGCTCCCATTCAATCTTCGTCGGCGCGCCGGAGTCGCCGGCATTTTTCCAGTAGGTGTGCCAGTCCGGGGGCGTCTTCAGCAGCACGCCGGCCGTGACGGTTTCACCCGGACGCGCTGATTGCGCCGACAAAACCAGGCGCACCTGGGTTTTTGCGGCCGCCTGGATGGACACGACCGCCAGAGCCAGAACAACCGGGAAGGCGAGCCTGTGCACGAGTCGCATATCATATAGATGCACAATGTGGAGCCTTATTGCAATTGCCCGGGCGTCGGCGTGGTCGCCGGTGTGACGGCTGGCGGGCGCGCGGCGGTTATTTCATGCGCCAGCGGATGGTGTAACGCCAGTTATCCTCCGGCTTGTAAGACTGTGAGCCGCGCTCACTGGCTGCGAACTCGCCCGTGCTCCGGTTGTCAGGCTCGTCACCGCACGCGTCCTCGTCGATGTCGTCCAGTTGCAGCTTGAAGGTGCACTTCTCGCCCGCGCTCACCTTTGCCAGTTCCAGCGCCACCGGAATCGTCACCTGCTTCTTGTCGTATTCCTTGCCGTCCACGTGATGGCGGTGGCTGGTTCCATCGGGTGTCGTCACCTCCAGACAGAGGAACCACGTCGCGCCCTGCGGCACGTCCGCCATCTCGATCTCGTCGATGACCAGCGTTTGTGCGGCCGGAGCCTTGACGCGCTGATAAACATCCAACGCTGGTTTCTGCTGGCGATCCTTGTCGAAGTTCACGGCCAGGATCCACGCATCGCCGGTGAGCGCGTACACGGATTGGAATTCGTCGTCGATGTCGTTCAGATCGGAACCCGGCGCTCCACCCTTGATGTGAAAAAACCGCGCGGTTTTGAACGACCCCAGCTGGTCCAGTTTGAATTCTCCCCGGGCGACGAACGCCACTTGATCGTCTTCGCCGATGATCTGAAAGCTGAATTTGTTGTCCGGTTTCAACTCGACGGTTTGCGTGTACTTCTGGCCCTCGTCGTTGACCTTTTTGGCCGACCATTTGCCTGCCAGCGCGGCGGCATCGTCGGCGGCCAGGGTGGCAGCGCAGATCAACCCTGCCGCGAAGGTGAACTGAAGAAGCGATGGTTTCATGTCTGTCCTTTGGTTGGGGTGCGGGTGTGCGCGAGTGTTCTCCCTCGTCGGACAAATACGCAAGGGAATTGTCGCCGGGTCGGGGCAGACGCCGGCTCAACGAATGAGCAGTGCGAGCCGAAGCCGGGAGGAATCCTCCCCGGGCCTGATGGCGGCACGCATTCCCACAACACCCTCCGCCTTCCTCGCCGGTGATTGGACGCCGTGGCCTTACAACCCAGCCCAGTCCAGCACTTCGGGCAGCTCTTTGCCATCGGAACGGCCTCGCCATTTTCCCGTCTTGTCCAGATATCCGAGACAGTCGAAGCAGAGACATCGCACGAACACAAGCCGGCCGGGCGGCGGCAATCGCGGATCCGTCCTTTCCGCCCCGGTTTTTCTCTCATCAGGGGTCAAACTCACGGGAGAAAGATGCAGACGAAACCGGAAACGCGCTCACCGTATTTTGTCGTTTGCTTCGCGATAATTATTCTTCAGTCCTCGTGGCAGGCAAGGCGTCCTTTCTTCGCCGGCGCGCATGAAACCGCGGGCGGTTCACGGTAACGGCGCTTATGAATGCGGCTTCGCCGTCCACCGTCCTCCGCCTTCTGCATTGGCCATTCACCTTTCTCCCGTCCCTCAACCGCCGCCGCACAGCCATGACATCGCTCTTGCTGGTTTGCGGGCAATCCGTTAATCCAACGACAATGAAACGGACCCGTTGCCGATTATTGACCGGGCTGAGAAGGAACCTCCTGCCTGCCCTGATTGTCGTATCGTTAATGGCGTCTTTCGGCTTGATCAGATCGGAAGATTCCCATCCCAAGGTGGCGGGGATTACCAATTTCGCCCGGGTCAACGATCATCTCTATCGGGGTGCCCAGCCCAATGCTGATGGCATCAAGTCGCTCGCCCGGTTGGGGGTCAAAACAATCATCAATCTGCGGATGACCAACGATGTCTGGTCGGCGGAGGAAGCCGAAGCGCGGGCCGCGGGCATCACTTACACCAACGTGCCCATGTCCGGAATTGGCCAGCCGACCGACGAACAGGTTTTGAAGGTGCTTTCGAGTATCGAGACTGCCGCCGACCCGGTCTTCGTTCACTGCCAGCATGGTGCCGATCGCACCGGCACCATCGTCGCCTGTTACCGGATTCGTCATGACAAATGGACGAGCAAACAGGCATTGCAGGAGGCCAGGGAACACGGAATGTCACCGCTGGAAATCGGGATGAAGCGTTACGTGGCTGACTTTGCAAAGTCCCACAAAACCGACTGAACACGGCCGCCGGTTCTCGATTTCAAAGCCGCCCAGCGGCCGCCTCCGCCGTTACCTCACCCGTTCATGTCTGGCTTCTCCTGAAGTGGACCGCTGTGCGCGCCGTCAAAAAAGCCAGCGGAGACCGATGCAAAACAGGCCGCAACTCAGTGTTCCGAGGCCAAGGACAACGGCGCCCAGAAGGCGTTTTTGCGGAAACTCCCACCACATATACAGACTGCTTAGGACCATGAAGATCACGCCGGCGGCAACGGCATCCATCGAATAGGCCCACAAAGTAGTCAGCGCCCAGTCACGGCTTTGGCGGGCATCATCCATCTGAACGCCCGTGAACGTGTGGAGCACTTTGATCACTCCCCACAGGTTCACCACACTGTGCCGCACGGCGACGCGATGCCGCGCCAGATCGGCTTTGAGAAAGAAGAAATGGCCCGGGCGCCTGGCCTGAAATTCAAACAGATCGGCGTTCGTCCTGGTTGTCGTCCAGAGAATCTCGCCTTCAATTCCGAGTTGCCTCAGAATCTCTCGCGCCTGCGCGAGATCACCCTTCACCTCCGGCCCGAGAGGAGCAATCTCGCGCTCATAATTCATGTCTTTGCGGTTGCTCCAGGATTCATGAAAGCTCCAGGTCGGATGGTTCAGGAGCAGGCCGCTGAAGGCAAACAGCCACAGGAAAAAGAGCAGAAACAATCCAGCGTAGAAATGCAGCTTGCGATTCCAGCGCTCGAATCCCGCTCGAAATCGGGCGGCTCTCGGCGATTTGCCGGTTGGTTCAGTGGCTGAGGGCATACGCCATTCCGAAAAACGATAACGCCCCCGCGAAAAGCAGGATCAATCCGACCTTGCGTTCCGCGCGCAGCATGTACCAGAGATAAACGCCGCTGACCGAGATAAACAGGATCAGGTAAACCGTTGTGTCGGCCATCCAACGCCACGCTTTCATGTAAAACCAGTTCATCCGAATGCCCGGCCCGTGTTGACCCGGAGATTTATGGAGCGTCACCAGGGCATCGGCCAGCCCGGTCTCACGGGTCACGATGGTTGCCTCACGGCTGGCGAGGCTGATGGTCACGATCGTTTCGCGTCCGGGGATCGTTACGGGAATGATCAGCTTCTCCTCCTTGACCATGTGCCGGACGAATCCGACCTCGCCCGGGACACCCGCCTTTTCAAGAGCTGGTTTAAGCGCATCGATCAGTGGACGGCCCGAAAGCGTCGGCAACTCTGCGGGAAGGGGAAGGTCCGATACCGCCCGTGTGTTGGAAGATTCTGGAGCGAACTTCGGCAGCCAGGTGTGGACCAGGAAAAACACGCTGATGGCAAACACGAGCACGAACGGGCTGCTGAACAGCCCGAGGTACAGATGGAGATCGCGTATGAGCCGGTAAATTCGTCCTCTCATTCAGCGGAAGCCCTTTGAGAATTTGAAAACCGGTCGTCGCCGCGGAAGCATCTCGACTGAGAACCGGGTCGCTCGGCCATGCCCCATCACGATCTACCCGACGATTCTTGTCAAGAATCGCTTCCCACACCTCCGCCCTCCGCCCTGCCCTCCGTCTTCTGTCGTCTGCCTGCGCCGCCTTCATCCATTCGGCCAAACTCCCTCTTGTCGTTCTGTTCTGAACGTGTATTCTCGGATGGTTCAAGATGACCCCGGAGGAAAAGGCCCGTGAGGAAATCGACGCGAACACCGCGACGCGTCGAAGTTCACTTTGGTTTCGCCACGAAGCGCCTTGGAAGTTATGCACGAATTGTGGGATGCTACGACCAGTTAAGTGCGGATTCTGGCAGAATGATTTCGTGATTTAATGCCTGACTATAATCCAATCCTAAACAATCCCTACGAACAACCGGAATGGCATTACGCCACGAACCCACAGGGTGAACTGGATTATTCGCGTCCGGTCAAGGGACGCCGCGTCTTCAGGCCGGAAGTCCAAACGATTCCCGTTCGTCAGGGCCCGCAAGGCGAGTTGATGGGGTTTAACGAAGTGGCCGCGACCGAGCATGGCAATCATGTCGTCAATCTGCTCCGCCGCGAGGTGGGCGTATGGAGGCAGGCTAAATATCCGCAGACGACGCGCATCACACGTGAGTTGCTTTATTTTTGGTTCCTCAATCCTGGACGCGATTCCACACAATCCCTCTTCTTCGCCCAGCGCGAAGCGATTGAGACCGCGATTTGGCTCAACGAAGTCGCCGAGAAATCGAACGTCGGCCAGCACATTCTTCGACAGCTTGAAGAAGCACGGAAAGTTTCCGCTTCGCCGGAAAACAATCTTCCACGCATTGCATTCAAGATGGCGACGGGTTCGGGCAAGACCGTCGTCATGGGTGCGCTCATCGCTTACCATTATTTCAATCGTGCTGAGTATCGGAACGATGTCCGCTTCGCCGACAACTTTCTCCTGATTGCGCCGGGCATCACGATTCGCGACCGACTCGGCGTGTTGCGCGTGGATACACGTTTGGGAGTGGACGCGGAAGATTACTACCATGTTCGCTACCTCGTGCCTGAAACATGGCGCAAGGAAATGCCGGAGTTGAACAAACGGCTTGTCATCACCAACTATCACGCGTTCGAACCGAAAACACTCCAAGGCAACAAACGTTCTCCAATGGACGGCAAGTTTCAGGCGGACGGAACAAAGCAAGAGGCCGTCGAAGATCATTCACAAGTCATAGGTCGTTTGCTCGGTAGTTTCCGTCCCGGTTCCCGCCTGCTCGTCATAAATGACGAGGCGCATCATTGTTATCTGCCACGCGAAGACGATCAGAAGGCAGAGGGCGAGGACGCTGCCGAAGAAAATCGCCGCGCATCCGTTTGGTTCAATGGACTGGTGCGCGTGGCACAGCGATTCAAAGTCCGTAGCATCTACGACCCGCCAACCTTCCCGGCGTAGCAACGCCGCCATGCGCCGATACCCGTAGCGCGGATGTTCCGCTGACAGCTCCAGGAGCCTTTTGCTTAACTGCTCTTGCGCAGGTGTTGGCGGCCGCCCGCGATAGTTAAACGTCG
>DATNDF010000454.1 GCA_035607015.1 Candidatus Angelobacter sp.
GCGACCGGATTGAGCGCCGGCAAGCCGGCGAACTCAGGGACCGGGTCGTCGAACTGCTTGCCGATCTCAAGACGGGCGGGAAACCCATGGACCGGCTGGCCGTCAAGTCCGGCGGGAAGGTTCTGGTCCTGAAACTCGACGAAATCGACTGGATTGAAGCTGCGGACAATTACGTGAACCTTCACGTGGGGGGCGAGTCCCACTTGCATCGCGAGACGATGTCCGCCTTGGAACGCAAGCTATCCGCCAGTGAATTCATACGCATCAGCCGCTCGACGATCGTCAACATCGAGCGCATCAAGGAGCTGCAGCCGCTGTTTCACGGGGAATATGCCGTCATCCTGCGCAATGGCACACGACTGACGTTGAGCCGTTCCCACCGCGAAAAATTGGACCGGCTGTTGGGGAAGGAATACTGATGAGCGGGGGTTAAACCGTGAGCAGGTTTCGGCCGAAGGTTCAACCGACCGTGGCTTTGATCGTCGAGGGCACGTCTAGTAAGACGACCATCACCCATGCCATTTGACCGCGACAGATTGAGAGCGGCGGCGGCGGGTCTGGCGGAACAGGGTGTGTTCATCGGCACGTCTTCTTGGAAATAACCCTTATGCCGAGCTCGGCATAAGTCATATTGTGCCGTGTAATTGATAATGCCGAGTTAAAGGAGTGATTCCTGATATTTTCAGGGAATCACTCCTTTTCTTGACTTCGCAACTCGGCATAATTCGCAGGACAGCCGATCACAACTTTTGAGGACTGTTCTTAATGATTGTTCGCTATGCACACACGTCGGAACTGGATGATTGTCGGAGTCGCCGCCGTTTGCTTCGTCACCGGCGTTGCGCTCTCGCATCGGGTTGAGCCTGCCGTTCGCGTCCAGAAAGTGACGCTCGCCGAAGAGACACCTGCGCTTAAGTTCTTTCCGACAGGTGCGGGAGCCCATCCGGTCGCGCTGCTCACCCATGGATACGCTGCCTCGAAAGAGACGCTCTATCGCTACGGGGAGGCGCTCGCAGCCGCCGGATTTATTTGCTATAGCGTTGACCAACCGGGGCACGGAACGTCGCCGCGGAAATTCCATTTTATGGACGCCGTGCATACGCTGGAGGCGGTCGCGCGCGAGGTCGGGCCGGTGGATGTTTTCGCGGGTTGGTCGCTAGGTGGCTATACGGGAGGCGAAGCAGTGCGGGAAGAGGGAATGAAACCGCGGCTTTTCATTGCCATCGGTTCCTTTCCCGTCCTGGGTGACCACCCCCCGCCGTTGCTTTTCCTGGCAGGCCGGTTCGAGGAAACCTTTACACCGGCGCTCCTCAAGAGCCGAACGGACGCGCGTCTGGTGATTTCTCCCTGGTCAGATCACGTGCTTGAGGGATTTGATCCTGTGCTGGTGAATTCAGCCGTCGAGGCCGCGTGCGCCGCAGTGCATCAGACGGCACCGGCCCCTCCCACGGCATGGCTCTGGCGACCCTTTGGTGTCATCCTGGCAATGTTTGCAGCGGGTGTGCTGGCAAGTTATTTGACGGATTTGTTTCCGAGACTGGCTCGATTCCGCGGACTGTTAATCGGTGGCTTTGTTGCTGCCGCATTCATGCTCACCATCCGCGGCGGTTGGCTCGATGCGACACCCAACCTACCGTCACAAGTGATCGCCATTCCTGTTGCCCTCCTCCTGGCAATCATTGTCGGCAGGTTCCGCATCCCGCGATGGAGCTTCGTCGCGCTGAATCTCCTTGTGATGGTGATTGCGGCATTCTGGTTCCATACGAGCCAGAGTCGGCCCGCGCTTATCCTCATGGCTTCTACCCTGGTCCTGACGCCCGCCCTGATCGCCGGAATTGTCATCGCCTGGTTTGCGTCCCGCCAGGGGTCCCGGTTGCAAGGCGACATCGCCATGGCCATCTTCCTGGGTTGCCTCTTCCAATGTTTGAAACCGCCACGAATGGCTCCCCTAGCGCCGACACCACATGCAGCCATCAAGCTGGACGCAAGGCTTCTCGATGCCTGTATCGGCGAATACGAAATTGTGCCGGATAACGTGTTTGACACTGGAGCAACGGTGACTATCCGGCGAAAAGGAGATCATTTAGTCTGGCAACTTTTTTGGGACAACGCATGGCAAAGCCCTTTGGATCTTTATCCCGAATCGGAAACCAATTTCTTCCTCGTAATCAATGGCGCGCAAGTGACATTCAATAAGGATGATCAAGGCGAAGTGATGGCGATAAGGCGCCATAAGCCAGGGCTGCCGGATAGCGAGGGGATGAAGCTTAAAACCGAATGATCGCGTCTTTGGCAAAATTCCTGGACTGGTCGTCCATTCAGCTAATGACACTGATGGCACCCGTCGATGACCTTGGCTCGAAGCTGGAAGAAGCAGTTCAGTTTTTGAACGGACCGGACTTTGTTCACGCTGAAAGTCAACCAGCACAAGTTGAATTCGACAGCTCTCTCCATTTCAATTTTCCCTCGCCGCGACCTTGCGAATTCGAGGAAAACAATGTAGTTCATGGACGGCTTTACCGTTGCGCCGAACGATGGCGGAAGCGACCGGTGATTATCTTGCTGCCCGGCTGGAAAGATTCAGCCAGCTATAACCTCAGATTTCCATTGATCGCCCGCCACTGTAATCGCGCGGGATTTAATGTGGCTACGTTGGTGCCGCCCTACCACTTTCAACGCCGTCCCCGCCAGCGCAGGGAGTTTGACCGAGGCGATTGCCTTGAGTTTGCGGAAGGAACAGCCCAGTCAATCGCCGAAATTCGCGCCCTGACCGGCTGGCTGCTGAAGGAAGGTTGCCCGGCTGTCGCATTGTGGGGTTATTCGAGGGGAGCGGCTGACGCGGGAATGGTGGCGTGCCACGATGCACGAGTGGCCGCAGTTGTTATGGCAAGCGCTCCTGCGTGTTGCAAAGCTTCTGTGGAACAAATGGCAATCCGTCCTCGTATTCACAGGAGATGGAAGAGCATTGGCGAGTTATGCGACAGATTCAACATGACACCGATGAATTTAACCGCTCTCCAGCCAGCCATCCCCAGGGAGAATATTTTGTTGATAGCAGGTATTTATGATTCGCTTTGTCTCAAGGACGAGATTGAAAACCTTTCCCGGGTATGGGGACATCCCGACATTTGGCAGTTGCCCCACGGACATGTCGGCATTTGTTGCGGGTTCGTGCTGGGCTTGAACGGCCGCATCCTTCGCTGGCTGGCGCCACGGCTGAACGCGCCTGCCGTTCAAGCACGACCAAACGACGCTGCCAGATAATGCCAAGTTGCAGAAAGAAAAGAGCGAGATTCCTTCGGCTTTCGAGGGAATCAACGTTTGAACTCGGCATAATCTTTTACACGGCACAATACGCGGGCTGGCTCGGACAACTCTATGATGACTCCCGTTATGTCTGGCGGGGCAGATTTTCACAATCCCGATTCGAGCGCCGATGTCTCGCTGAGTACGCAGAGGTTTTCAAGACGGTCTCGGTTGACGCAACTTTTTACCGCTTTCCGGACGCGCAGTTTTGGAAGGATCTTGTTTCCGAAGTGCCGCAGGATTTTCTTTTTTCGCTCAAGGTCACGGATGAGATCACTATCAAAACTTTTCCCAACCTGCCGCGGTTTCGGTCCCGGGCAGGCAAGGCAAATCCGGATTTTCTGAACGCGCGCCTTTTCACATCGGCATTCCTTGCCCCATGCGAACCGTTCAAGAAACAGGTGGGGCTGCTTATCATCGAGTTCTCGCGCTTTTATCCGGGTGATTTCGCGCGCGGCCGGGACTTCGTCGGAGCACTGGACCGTTTTCTGGCGGAGATACCCCGCGGATGGCGCTATGGCGTCGAGGTTCGCAACCGGCAGTTTCTGCGAGACGAATATTTCACGGTGCTACGGCGTCACGGTGTCGCGCACGTTTACAACAGTTGGGCTGACATGCCGCCCGTCGGAGAGCAAATCGCGATTCCTGCCAGCCGCACATGCCCGGAGTTTCTGGGAGCCAGATTCCTGCTTAAACCGGGTCGGCGGTACGAGGAAGCGGTCCGGCTTTTTAGTCCTTATGAGGCGGTCAAGGAACCGTATCCCGAAGGCCGCGCAGCGGTGGCCCGCTTGCTAAAAAAGGTGAAAATGGCGGGCGACCGGACGAAGGCGTTTATTTACGTGAACAACCGGTTTGAAGGAAACGCGCCGGAATCCATCGCCGCGATGATTGATGAAGACAGGGTCGATCTTTGACGAACGTGGTGGATCGCGCCGTGACGTGACCGGCCCGGACCCTGCCCGCCAGGCGCGCAGTCACTTCCCGAAAAATGGAAATAGCCTCGCCAACTCCGCCTTGTCAGGGCGACGGCCGTATTCGCAGATTTCAAAGGCTTCGGCATATTTGACCTTCGCCTTCCGGTCCTTGCCATACCACTGCTCCAATTGAGGTCGGAAACGATCGGCGATGGATTGATTGCGCCGGGCGAAACCGTCCCGCACTTGCTGATGCCGCTGCTTTTGCTTGGCTGGATCGGCGGGAAACAGATCGGCGGACCCGTTCGCGCCGCCTTCGTCGAACTGCGAGACGATAACGCCAAGCGCATCCAGCTTCTTCTCAATGACCTCATCAACGGAAACCACGATGTCGGGCTGGAACGGGTTTGGTTTTTGGAATGAGTCCGGGTAATAAAGGAACACCGGATTGTTTTTCATCGCCGGGACGTCCGGGCAGAAGAAAGGCACGGTTACCATGTAGGCGGCGTCTTGAACGAGCACACCGGTGTAACGATGGTCGGGATGATAATCGTTCGGGCGGGGGCCCATCACGATGTCTGCGTTCCATTCGCGGATGAGGCGCGTCAGCGTACGACGGTTTTCCAGCGTCGGCAGCAACTCGCCATCGTGGATGTCGAGAACTTCAGTCTCGATGCCGAGGATTTTGGCGGCAGCCTCGACTTCCGCCTTGCGTCGAAGTGCCAGCGGCCCTCCGGCATCACGCCAGTGGCCGATGTCGCCGTTGGTTACGGAGACGAACTTGACCTTGTGACCTTTCGACGCCCACATGGCCGCCACGCCCGAGGCCTGAATTTCGCAATCGTCGGGGTGGGCGCCGAAACAAATGATCCGCAGTCTGGCGTTGTCGGCCGCCGACGCGGTGTGTGGAACCGAAATCGCTGCCGCGAACAAAAGCACGAACATCGGCGCCATCCGCCGGCAGGATGAAGTGATCGCGCGAGGTGCGTAGCATTTCATAGTGGGCCTTTCGTCTTAAGGTTGTATCGGGACTTGACCTATGACTAGGCCGGGCCGGCGCTCGCGTCAAAACAAAACCAAAGGCGCTACCGGCGTTCACGTACGCAACAATACTCCACGGAGCGTCCAACGAAATCCAACGCAGAACCATGTCCCTTTTGGAACCGGCCCGCGTCCTTATCAAGCAGTGCCCGGTTACTTCGAACGATCTTTCCACCCGAATCTCAGATTCATGAGGAAGTTCCAGACGCTGACCAACATGATCGAGATGAAGTTTGCCAGATACACGTTTACGTTCAGCAAATAGACTTGCACGTTCAACAGCAACACGCTGAATCCGATTCCTGCCAGGCAGATCAAATTAAACTTCCCGAACCGAATCAAGCGTGGCAGCCAGCGGCTGCGCTCCGCCCCCATCCCTTGGAACGTCCACAGATCATTCCATAGAAAATTATTGAAGATGGCCACCTCTGCGGCGACGACTTTGCTCAAGGTCAAGTTCCAGCCGAGCATGTTCTTGCCCGCCAGCAACCAGATGAATCCCATATCCACGGCAATCCCCCCGCCGCCCACGATGCAGAATTGCGCGTAGCGCCGGAATGCCGGCCACAACTTGAATTTCACCAAAACCGCAATGCATTTCGTCATACCGGAAGCCAACGGCACATCTTCCCTCGCCAGTCCAACCAGTTATTCGCACGAACTAACATCAATTCTTTTCGCTCGGGCCTGCTGCCTTGTCCTCTCGCCCCATCGGATGGGGAAAGAGAAGGCATCAGAGATGTCGGCTAATCCGGTCCCCTCGCCTTCCAATCGCCTGTGGTGGGCCACGCTACGCCGCATAAACAAAAAACTTGTACCAGTAAAAATTCCACACCAGACCGGCCGACACCCCCAGCGCCTTGCATGCGTTGCGCGCGACCACGTCACCGCCCAGCCGCCGCGAAAGACTCAGCTTGCGAGCCAAAGCGAGCGCGAGATTGGCCGGGCCCTTCCAAACGTAGGTCGTCAAATAGAGGACCGCGTTTTGCAACACGAACGCAGAAAATGCCGTCGTGACCAGAAACCGCTCGGCGCGTCTCAACCATTCGTGTCCGGCGGGGTGAAACACCAGCCACCAGTTGGCCAAAAAAGACCATGTCATCGCCGTTGCCACGGAAACCGTGTTGGCCGGAATGCGCCGCCAGGCCACCGAGGACCGGGTCAGCAAGTTGAACACGGTGAAATCCACCAGGGTCGTGCTAACGCCGACCACGCAGAACAAGAGAAACTGAGGTAGCAGCATCAGAAAATGCTCCTTTCCCTCTACAAGAAAAGCCGGGCGTAGAAATCCGCCAATCCGGCCATAAAAACGACCACCACGATCCCTAACGCGCCACGCCCGTACCAACCGCATCCTATCCAAAGATGACCGGCGCCCAGGCCAAACAGACCGGCAAGCGGGACAAACGCATGAGCAAGGAATCTCACGTTCTGGTTGCAGGCAAACGGAAATTTCAGCGCATACGCCAACGTGATCGCAAACTGGCACGCAGCCATCCGGGAACTTCCGACAGCGGAGAACGGTCGCCGGTTGGTTGGTTCGGTCGGGCTGGCTCTCTACCGCGGCTCCGTGCAGTGGTCCTGGATCCATTTCACATCGCGATCGGTCGGGGAGGTGTGGCTCCCGGGCCTGGCCCTGCCCAGCGGCACCAGAGTCGTCCACTCCAGCCAGCGATGCCCCTCCACATGCCCGTCCGCAAAAACAATTTCCGCTGCTTTGTTGTGATAGCTGGCCGGGTAATCAATGATCCAGTACGGATTGGCCGGCCCGCTGCCGTCGCGCGTCCCGGTGTTGCTCATGTCCACCCCGAAATAGCCTTCGTTGATGCTGTCGCTGCGTTCGTCCAGCAAAACAAAAATGCCGGAAGGATGCGCGATCTCCTGGGATTTACGATAGTCCCGGTAGCGGCTGTTGCCGCCGTCGATGAACGCTGGCGTGCCTTTGATGCGCGTGGGATTCATCCGGCAGTTCATCGAAACGCTGCGCACGAACCGGCTGCGGTCACCGGGACACTTGTAAACCGACGGTGTGGGAATGTACGCCGCGAACGCCGACTGCTGCCGGTCAATCAACAATTGCGTGTTGGTCGCGTCGTTGGCGCGGCTCATCGTCCCGGCGACCCAGTTGGTGAAAACTCCCCGGCCGTCCTGACCGTCGGCGTTGGAGGGCAACTGGCCGTTGTTGTCATCGCCGTACATCATCCAGGCGTGAATGAGTTGTCGCAGGTTGCTCGCACACTCGGCCCCCTGTGCGGAGGCCTTGGCCCGGCCCAGCGCCGGCAAAAGCAACGCCGCCAGAACGGCAATGACCGCGATCGTCACCAGCAACTCCATCAGCGTGAAAGCGCACGACCGAACCGCAGTCCCCGGCGCCCGGCTCGGCAATGGCCCCGCTGGACCGGCTCCACCCCGCCAGACAGCAGAGTCGCCTCTTTGCCGCCTTTGGACTCTGGACATCGAACTTTGGACGTTGAAGTTCATCCCGCCCAGTTGAAATTGACAAACTGTTTCACCGCCCACCCTTGCAGCACCGCGAGGATCACCACATAATACCAGAAAACCCAGCGGCTCTTGGTCTTGCCCAGCAACATCGCGAGCACGATAAACACCGGAAAACAGACCATGATATAGCGGCGATAGGACATGAAATAACTGGTCAACGCCGGCACCAACCCGGTCGGAAGCGTGTACCAGAACCACGTCTTGTTTAAGCGGTAAATCAGCGGCAGCAACGCCAGAAACAAAACAAAGAAGCCGCGGTCCAACGCAGAATCCATCATCCCATCCAGGCTGCCCACGTTCGTGAAGGCGCTCCAGAACGCCGGGAAATCGAACATATTCGCAATCGAGGGCGAGTTCGGATAAGCCTTCTGGGCAACGAACCCCTCGAACGGATTGCCGGTCCACGCATACATCACCCCGAAATAAGCGGCGTATCCCAGCAGCGGGCAAAGCAGCAGCATCACCGGCACGAGCCAACGCGCGCTCCCCGTTCTTCCGGCTGCGAGCCGCGCCGGACCCGGCGGTTGCGCGTCCGACCCGGCCGCATTTGTTGAAGTTGCAGTGCCGCCTTCCCGCCCCTTTGCTCTTAAAAAGCCTCGCGCCCAGTCCGTGCGCTCGAAAAAATACCACGTCAGCGGCGCGATCATGAAAATCCCCACGGGCCGCGCCAGCGGCAGCAGTAAACCGGCGACTGCGGTCCAGGACCACCGTTCCAGTTCCAATCCCCAGAAAAAAACCATGAGCAGCACCAGATAGAGCGCCTCGGTGTAAGGAAACGAGAAAAACAGCGCGCCCGGAAACGCCAGCATCAGTATGAGCGAATCCCGGGCAACCTCGGGCGGATAATGCCGTTCCACCAGCCGATAAAACAACCCCAAGCCAATGACCGACAGGACGGTCGTCAGAACCAGGCTGGCCAGCAAGGGCCGACCGACCGTCAACGCCGCCGCAGCGTGGATCATTCCCGGCCAGAGCGGATAAAATGCGCACGAATGGTTCCCGGCTTGGTAGCCGTCTTGACTCAGGCGCAAATAATGCGCAACATCCCACGTGCTGAAGCGGCTGGCAAGTGTGGGCTGACCGTCAGGTGGCCAGTGCGCAAAGGCACTACCAAACTGGAACCAGTTAAAACCAAAACACAATGAAAAAACGACGACCAACGCCAACACCCCCTTGGCCCAGAGAAGAACACGCCACGGGTTGCTGACGTTAGTCATTCAGTGGTTGGTTTACCAACAGAATGCTTTCTACGCTAGCAATCGCCGATGTACGTCGTCGTTGTAGGCGGACCCTGCGCAATTCCTCCGCAATCACAATAATCGGGTTGGTAGTAGCGAGCACCCAGAACGCAGTTCATTGGAGTTGTCGTGACAGTTATTGTCCAAGACGGGGATATCTGGTTGCAGGTATTGTACCAACTGGCGGAGGTACACCATCCCCCAGGACCGCTGACAGTTGTTAGGTAACATGTGCCGGGGCAGAGATCATCGGGGCTACCGCAGTCTGCTGTGTTCGTTGAACCGGACGGCGAGTAACATTTCATGCCCCAAACCCAGGTGGCGTGGCTGTTGACTGGCATGTTCAACAGAACTGCTGTTCCAACGAGACAGACGAGTTTTTTCATTTCTGTTTTCTTTCCTTTGCAGCGCCTTGACGTTTCATTCCGCCCTCCTCCGGCGCAGTTTAAGAAGGAGAGGGAAGGCTAAAATAATGATCAAACCAATCACGAACAGGGGCCGGTGCCAAAACGCCGGCCGAATTTCAACCACGGCGGCGATTGTTCTAAATTTCGCGATACCGCTCATTGTTGGGCCCACCTCGCTTTTGTTGGTCGTCCAGTGGTTAATTGGACCGTATTGAACGTAATCTGTGCCGGAACCTCGAAACCTGTAGTCGCTGGTCCAAATCGGCTTTCCTAGATGAGGAGTCGGTTCACCAAACTCTGCAGGGACGATGCCGTCCACCTTCCCTTCGTATCGGATCCTTACAGCGGGAGATACGAAACCACTCGAGGACCGTAATTTCACGGTGTGATTCGTCGGATCATACATGTAAAGCTGTTCAATCAACGCATCATAAACAGTCAGTTGAAACTTAGAAGGAAGCTTTCCATAAGCTGTATTAGTCCACTTGGTGACTTCATACTCTCCAGCTTGGAATCGATTCGTTAAACCCTTCATCGCTTTCACCAGCCCTATAACATCGCCCCTTGGGGGTGTTTGGCGATTCAGAAACGGAGAGTCCAAGGCAGAGGCAACCCGCATCTCCGAATAGTAAAACTCGGCCTTGGCGACCACTGCAGGTGTCGAATCGGACCAAGTGATCTCTGTGTCACAGAACATCGACTGCAAATCACCGCGCGGGACAGTCCATGGCGTGGGTAGGTTAGTAACTTCAAACTCAGTGTCGCGCGACAAAATAAAAGCCCACCAAGGGATGCTCTCAGCCGGAGTATCAGTAGGAATGTTCCACGGATCAATCAAGGCTGTTTCGGCAGGGAGCAGAACATTCCGAGCCTGGATTAAGGTAAAGGTCGTCCGCCCGTCGGAAGCGATTGCATAGGAGTCTGAATTCGTCAGCTGAGTGAATAGCTTCCAGTGGCGGCCTTCGACAAGAATCCTGAAATTGCTGATGGCGGAGTTTATTTGCTTACCGTCACGCCCAAAATAGTCAGAGGAGATGGTCCCTGAAATACCCAAAGCTTGAGCATTTTCAGCGCAATTTGCTGGTCTCGCCAAAAAAGCCGACAAGAGCCCCACGACGACATTGGTTACCGAGCGCGTCCACCTGAAGCGAACGGACAAAAGAAGAACGGATAAACCGATTGCAGCTAAAAAAACAAGCAGGACCACAGCCCAAACGTTCTCGTACTGCTTGGATGAACCGGTAAGGAGCCCAATAAGGCCGAAGCAATGGCAAGCCGAACGTGGGGCCACAATCCACATCCCCAATCGGTACAGCCCAATTGCGAAGCAAAGCCAGAGAAGCCATAGACCGCTGGAGATCGGATTCTTTAGATTCCGAAATACTTTAACTGCTACAAAGCTTTCAATTGCGGCGGAAACCAGCATAACGAGCCAATTAGGTAATGGAGATAGCAGGAAGTTTTCTGCGGCAAACTCTCTAGGATACACTGCAACAAACCCCAGCTTTGAAAAGGCCAATAGTATGAGAATCAACGAGGCGAGCGTTTCCATGCAAATGATGAGTTTCCAGCACCGCCCTTTCGAACGGGAGATCGGCGGGTTTGCAATGTTCCCAGTTGGCCCAATATTCATGTTCTGTTCTTCATTCGCCGTCATTTTTCTCATCCCATTAACCGTTCAACACGTAAATCGCCTTGTAACGCCGCACCTCGGGCTTGCCCGCCACCAGCAACGGGCGGTCGTCCACCAAATCGAGACAAGCCATCCACCACCCCGTCGGAATGGCAGGTAAGAGAGCGAACGCGGATCAGCAGACGGATACAACGCTCCCGCCCGTTTTCGGTCCTCCTCCACATTCGTTGGAATACCGTGATGTTCATAAGCACCTGCGCCTTGTTCGTTGGGTGTCGAGGGTGACTTTTATCACCGCTGTTAAACTCAGGCTATCACCTGCAATAGGGTACGAGGCTACGGAGACTCTTGGATGCCCGGAAGCGGCCTGAGTCCGCGACAACTTTGGCTAACGTCCAGCGATCATGCACCGCCAGCTTCTCATACACGTGCTTCACATGCGCGTGTACCGTGTGGCGGCTGATGTGCAGTTGATTGGCGATCTCCTTTTCAGTAAAACGAGCGGCCCAAAGTTCGGTCACTTCCCACTCGCGCGTCGTCAGATGTATGCCTTGGTATTTCAAACGCACCTCCTGGTTGGTATGCGGTCAGGGCGCCCCGGTATGAACAGAGAGATCGCGGAGCGCCAGCGCGCCACAAGCATTTGTTCCCTCTGTGCGTTCCCATAGCTGCCCTCGCCTTGACAAGGATTGAGCCCCCCCCCCCCC
>DATNDF010000455.1 GCA_035607015.1 Candidatus Angelobacter sp.
TGCCATCATTGCGATTCTGGCGGGGATGCTCCTGCCCGCGCTGGCCCGCGCGAAGGAAGCCGGAAAGCGCATCGCGTGTGTCAACAATTTGCGGCAGCTCAGCCTGGCGACGGTGATGTACGTGGACGAGAACAACGGGAATTACCCGTCGCGGGAAAGCAGGGGTCGCTGGCCAAGCCAGTTGCGGGATGGCTACAAGGACTATCGCATCCTGAAGTGCCCGAGCGATGTGCCCAATCCGGTTTCCAGCGGAACCGATCCGATCAACTTTCCTTTCGATTCTACAAATCGAAGCTATATCATAAACGGTTGGAACGACTATTTCGAGGCAAGCATGGGCGCGTCCTTTGTTCCGCCGGCTCCGGTTGACAAAGGAATGATTGAATCCGGGATCAAGGAACCCAGTGAAACGATCGTATTCGGAGAAAAACATGGCGAGCCTCCAACTCCAAGCGACCCGACTCAACACGGGCATTTCTACATGGACTTTCTGGAGGGGATCGGCAACGACGTTACCGAAGTGGAACAGAGCCGTCATTCAACGGCATCGAAGAACTCGCGCGGCGGCGGGTCGGACTATGCGTTCGCAGATGGCAGCGTCCGGTTCCTCAAGTTTGGAAAATCGTTCATCCCGATAGACCTGTGGGCGACCGAGGACAAGTGGCGAACGAACGGAGCAGCGATGCAGTTTTGAAGGGACGTCTGGTCCGACGGGGGGCGAGCGCGGTGCGACGTTACTCAGTGACCGGCACAGGGAACCTGAAGTTTGTCCCAGTCCCTTCCGTTGTGACGGAAGATACTTGTGGTATCGCTTCCCTCCTTCAACAGGAAGCCCGTGGCGTCGTCCACGGTGTCAAACGCGAAAAGAATCTGCCCGCCATCGACCGCCAGCACTGGATGGTCTGACATCACGACTTTTTCGCCTATCCGTCCCGCGAACATAAGGGCGCTCAAAGCACAATCCATGCGGGGTCATGTACGCTATTAAAAATAAGAATGGTTAAGACGTAAAGAGCTGACACTCGGGAGGTCAACCCGGCGTTTCCACGTCAAAAGGAGGTCCGTTGAACGCGTCAAAGTTTGACTGCGCCCAGTCTTGAGGCGCCGGCGTAAAAATATAGGACACAGACCCGCCCGTTGAGCGGATGAGAGCGTCCGCATTCATTATTAAAACCCGCAAATACTCGCAGGCACGTCCAATGCTCCCCAAGTAAACATGACAACGACGCTGCTGGTAATAGGTGGGATTTGGATCACGCTATCGTTTGTATTTTGCCTCGGCCTATGCGCAGCGGCGGCAAGGCCACTGCCCGAGTTCGAAGGTGGTGGACGTCGCATCGCGCCGGATAGCCACGCGTCGGAAGCGATGGGCAATGCCGTCCTTTGCGCCCGGTAGATTTTCATAAACGCGCGTGCGACAGTGGAAGCGGCCTCGAGCAGGCCGCTTTTTTTTATCAAGGAGTTGGAAAGCCGGATTTGATTTACGGGCGCTTCCGCCGAGAAGATCGCAGTCCAAGCCACGTGAGGAAATGGGACGGCGGCGGAGAATTGGAGCGGGCGACGGGAATCGAACCCGCATGGCCAGCTTGGAAGGCTGGAACTCTACCATTGAGCTACACCCGCAACGCGCGCGGCATCATAACGGCGGCACTTGCGTTGTCAATCTGTGTCCGTGTATTCTTGGGCACACATGAGTTCGCTGCTCCTGACCGGGGGTCGTGTGATCGACCCTGCCGCCCGTTTCGACGCAATCGCAGATTTGTTCATTAACGAGGGGCGGATTGCCACCATTGGCCCGGAAGCCGGGGCTCAGGCATCCGCTGACTGTGAACGACTGGACGTGAGCGGAAAGATTGTATGTCCGGGTTTGATCGATCTGCATGTTCATTTGCGGGAGCCCGGTCAAACTGCCAAAGAAAACATTGCCACCGGAACGGCAGCGGCGGCTCGAGGCGGATTTACTTCGATCGTTTGCATGCCCAACACATCGCCGGCGATTGATAACGCCGGGACGGTGGCCTTGATCCGGGAACGCGCGGATCGCAACGGCGTAGTGAACGTTTTCATCACCGGGGCGATCACGAAAGGTATCATGGGAGAGGAACTGGCGCCCATCGGCTCGCTCAAACGGGCCGGCGTTGTGGCGATTACCGATGATGGCCATTGTGTGCAGAATAACGAACTGATGCGGCGCGCCCTTGAGTACGCGCTGATGTTCGATTTGCCGGTGATGGATCACTGCCAGGATTATTCGCTCGTCAGTGACGGAGTCGTAAACGAGGGCTACTGGAGCACGACGCTCGGTTTGCGTGGCTGGCCGGCAACCGGAGAGGAAATGATCGTGGCGAGAAACATCCAGCTCGCAGAATTGACCGGTGCTCACGTGCACTGCCAGCATTTAAGCGCAAGCGGGAGTGTGCGATTGATCCGGGAGGCCAAAAGGCGCGGGGTGCGGGTTTCCGCTGAAGCGTGCCCCCATCATTTCGTGCTTACCGACGCCGCAGTCGCCGGCAGTGAGAAGTTTTGGAATGACGATGGCAGGAGTGTTTTTGGGTACGACAAGAGTGACACGGCCGGGCCGGATTGGCCGGCGTACGACACCAATTTTAAAATGAATCCCCCCCTTCGCTCGGCACAGGATCGCGACTCGATCATCGAAGGCATCGCCGACGGGACGCTGGAGGTTCTCAGTAGTGATCACGCGCCACATTGTGACTACGAAAAGGAGGTCGAATTCGACTACGCGCCGTTTGGAATCACAGGGCTTGAAACGGAACTGTCGTTGTCGCTCATGCAATTGTATCACACAAAGCGCCTCGGCCTTTCCGACCTCATCGGGAAATTCACAGTGTCTCCCGCACGCCTGTTGCGCCTTGCCAAGGGCACGCTGGCCACAGGCAGTGACGCGGACGTGACCGTCTTCGATCCCGAGCGCGAATGGATTTTCGGTAAAGATCAAACCGCAAGCAAATCATTCAACAGTCCGTTTTACGGCTGGCGGCTGAAAGGAAAGGCGGTCACCACGATTGTGGGGGGGCGGGTGGTTTGGTGTGAAAAGTCGGCAACAACGGTCTCGCGCGGCCATTTCGCCATAAAGGCTTGACCGTCCGACGAACGCGTCTAGCATCTCGCGGCGATATGCGCGAGCATTGATGAAAGCGATTCTGGCCCTCGAAGACGGCACGGTTTTTCACGGAGACAGCTTTGGCGCGCGCGCGACCGCGTGCGGCGAGGTTTGCTTCAACACTTCCATGACAGGGTATCAGGAAATCCTGACGGACCCGTCGTACAAAGGACAGATCGTTGCGATGACGTATCCCCTGATTGGCAATTACGGAGTCAACCAGCAGGATGTGGAGTCCTGGAGGCCGCATGTGGCAGGATTTGTGATTCGCGAACTTTCGCCCGTGGTCAGCAACTGGCGGGCGGATTTTTCTCTGGCGGAGTACCTTGAAAAGCACGGCATTCCGGGCATACAGGGCGTTGATACGCGAGCCCTGACGAAGAGACTGCGGGTTGGGGGGGCGATGAAGGGCCTGATATCCACTGAAGGTGTTTC